>CAMTJB010000095.1 GCA_947072715.1 uncultured Fusobacteriaceae bacterium
GTTGTTTTTATTTCACTTTTTTAATTATACCTATTATTTTAATATTATTCAATTTATATTTTGTAAAATATTTCCTATTTTTTTTATTTCAAATTAAAAACCAGTCTTTAGTACTCAATCTAAAAACTGGTTTTTTTTATTATTAAATTTTTTTAATATTTTTAATTATTTTGAATTGGTGTTACTATTAAATCAATAGCTTTTGGCTTACAAGCTTGATAGCATAATTTACACCCAATACATTTTTCTGTGTCTACAACATGTTTCTCTCTTAAAGCACCTGTTATAGCAGTAACTGGACATACTTTTGCACACATTGTACAACCTACACACTTATCATTAATAGAAGCTTTTACAGTTTCTGTTATTTTTGATTCAATTGCTTTAGTTGGACATTTAACTACACAAAGTCCACACTCAACACATAGATTTGCATCTATTTTAGCTAAGTTATTAGTTACTTTTATTGCATTTACTGGACATGCCTTTTCACACATTCCACAAGCTATACATGCTACTTTACAAGCTTTTTTAGCTGCAGGTCCTTTTTCTAATGAAGAACATTTTACTGTTACTCTTTTCTTTTGAGGTAACATAGCTAAAACTTTCTTAGGACACTGTGATACACATTTACCACAAGATACACATTTAACTTCATCTATTACTACAAGACCATTCTCATCTACTGTTATAGCATTTACTGGACATACAACAGCACAATCTCCTTTACCTATACATGAATAGTTACAGCTTTTGTCTCCTCCTGAATAAAGAGCAAAAGAAGCACATGTAGTTAAAGAACCATCGTATTCGTATTTTTTTGTAGTATTTGAACAAGTTCCATTGCAAAGAAGTTTAGCAACGTTTTTATTTTCTGAAACTGTTGCAGATACTCCCATAATTTCTCCTATTTGTTTAACTACTGCTGCTCCACCTGGAGCACAAGATGTTATCTCTGCACCATTTAAAGCTATAGCTTCAGCGTATCCTCCACATCCTGGAAAACCACAAGCACCACAGTTTACACCTGGTAAAACTCCTAGTATTGCCTCTACTTTTGGATCAACTTCTACTTCGAACTTTTTTGAGGCAAAAGCTAGAAATAGTCCCATTACAAGTCCTGTTACCCCTAACAATAAAGCAGGTATCAATATTCCGTTCATATTCTAATCCTCTCCTCTTTATATTTTCATTCCGCTGAATCCCATAAATGCCATTGCCAGTAATCCTGCAGATATAAATGCAATTGGAATACCTTTAAATGGTGCTGGAATAGCTGAATACTCTAATCTTTCTCTTATTCCTGCTAATAGAACTAGAGCTAAAGTAAATCCTACTGGAACAAAAAATCCAGTTACAACAGTTTCAATAAATGATAACTTTTGTTGAATATTTAAAATAGCAACCCCTAGTACACAACAGTTTGTTGTTATAAGTGGTAAGAATACTCCTAATGCTTTATATAATCCAGGTGATGTCTTTTGTATTGCCATCTCAACAAACTGAACTAATGAAGCTATTATAAGTATAAAAGATATTGTTTGTAAGTATCCTAATCCTAATGGATCTAATACATAGTAATAAAATACCCAAGTTACTGCAGATGCAAGTGTTATAACGAATGTAACTGCCATTCCCATTCCTATTGAAGAATCAACTTTTTTAGAAACTCCCATGAAAGGACAAATTCCTAAGAATTTTGAGAATACGAAGTTATTTATAAAAATCGAACCTATAATTATTGAAAATATTTTACCTAAATCCATAATTAGTTACCCTCCTTAGCTTTTTTGGCTTTTAAATAATTTTGAGTAGCAATTATGAATCCGATTGTTATAAATGCTCCTGGTGCTAATATAAATATTAATGCTGGTGTAAATGCTACGGGCATTACAGCTACATCAAATATAGAACCATTTCCTAAAATCTCTCTAATTGAACCTAAAACTGTTAAAGCTAATGTAAATCCAAGACCTGATCCTAAACCATCACAAATAGAAGGTAAAACTTCATTTTTAGAAGCAAAACTTTCTGCTCTTCCAAGAACTATACAGTTAACAACTATAAGAGGTATAAATAACCCTAAAACTGCATATATTTCTGGTAAATAAGCTTTCATGAACATCTCAACTATTGTAACAAGAGTTGCTATTATCATTATAAAAGCTGGTATTCTAACTTTATCTGGAATTATGCTTTTTACAGCTGAAATTAATAAGTTTGAAAAAACTAAAACTGCTGTTGTTGCAAGTCCCATTGCCATTCCATTTATTGCTGAAGTTGATGTTCCTAATGTTGGACATAGTCCAAGTAATAGAACGAATACTGGATTTTCTTTTATTAACCCTCTAGTTAATATCTCTTTATATCCTTTTGACACTTCTACTTCACCTCTTTTTCAAATGCTGCTAGAACTCTCATTATCCCATTATAAGTAGACTGTGGAGATATTGTTGCTCCTGCAAAAGCATCTGTTGATTTATTAAATTGATATTGCGAATCTCTTCCTATCCATAAATCTTTCCAAGTTTGATTCATAATTTTAGAACCAAGCCCTGGTGTTTCTTGAGAACTAACTATATCAAGTCCTGTAATTCTTCCATCTTTATCTATACCTAAAACAAAATCAATTGGTCCTGCATATCCATTTTCTGATGCTGATACAACAAATCCAACTAAGTTTCCTGCTTCATCTTTACCTGGTACAAATTTCATTCCATCAACCTCTTTAGAATCCTCTTCAGAAAAAGATCTAGCTAATGGTAAAACTCTTATTCTAGCTTGCTCTACTACTCTCTTAGCATTGGCAGCTATTGTTGCAGATGTAAAATCATTTCCAAATGCAAGTATTAAAGCTGATAAAAATGCAATTCCTGTAAGAACTAATCCATAGTGTATATAACGATTTCTTTCCATATCTATTACTTCACCGCCCCAAATTTTTTAGGCACAATGTATTTATTAATAATTGGTACAACACCATTCATTATTAATATTGCATAAGCAGTACCTTCAGGATATCCACCCTTTACTCTAATTACAGAGATTAATACTCCTAATAATATTGCAAATATAACTCTTCCTTTTGATGTTTGAGGAGATGTTGTCATATCTGTTGCCATATAGAAAGCTCCTAAGAAAAGCCCTCCTGATAAAATATGCATAATAGGATTTTGTCCCATTGCCATTGTTAATACAAATACTGTTACTATCATAAGTACTGGCACTTTCCAGTCTATATGCTTTTTGTATATTAAGTAAGCTCCACCTAATAATATTGCTAAAGCTGAAGTTTCACCTAAACAACCACCCATATTTCCTATAAAAGCTTGGAAGTAAGAATTAGCTGCTCCGTCTGCTATTAAAGCTTGATCTAGGGGAATGTTTCTTTTCATAGCGTCAAGAACTGTTGCTCCTGCTTTTCCATCAAAAGCAAATGTTGTTATTGCTACTGGCCAAGATGCTTGAATAAATGCTCTTCCTACTAAAGCTGGATTGAAGATATTATGTCCTAACCCACCGAATAACATTTTTCCTAAAAGTATTGATACTATTCCACCAATTACTACATAAGTAAGATTCATGTATGGCGGAATAACAAACGCTAATAATATACCTGTTATTATTGCACTTCCATCAAACACATTATTATCTTGCTTCATTAATTTTTGACATACATACTCAGTTGCTATACATGCTGCTACTGAAAAAGCTGTTACAGTTATTGCTCTTGTTCCAAATATATATACAGCCATTACAAGTGCTGGTATTAAAGATATTATAACATCATACATTACTTTATCTACTGTTTCAGAAGTTCTTATATGTGGAGAAGGCCCCACTCTAAACATATTTACCACTCTATTTCATCCTCCGTTATTATTTTGTCATCATTGCTCTAACTTTAGCTTTTCCTAATTTAATAGCTTCAGTTAAAGGTCTATTTGCTGGACAGATATACGCACAAGATCCACATTCTATGCAATCCATAATGTCGTATTTTTTAAAATCTTCCCATATTTGGAATTCACCTAATCTTGCATACATAATAGGTAATAATCCCATTGGACAGACATCAACACATTTTCCACATCCGATACAAGATCTAGCTTTGCATCTATTTGTTTCTTTTGCTGTTAAAGCTAATACTCCTGATGTTCCTTTTATTACTGGTACATCTGGTGTATGTTGTGCCATTCCCATCATAGGTCCACCCATTACTAGCTTATCTATCTCTTCTAAATTTGCTTGAGCAAAAGTTAAAAGTTCTGATATTGGAGTTCCTATTAATGCAACTATATTTTTAGGTTCTTTTATTGCAAGACCTGATACAGTAACAACTTTTTCTACTAAAGGCTTTCCTTCCACTACTGCATTATATATAGCTGCAGCTGTTCCTGTATTTTGAACTACTACTCCTACATTTAAAGGAAGTTTTCCAGATGGAACCTCTCTATTTAAAGCAGCTTTTATAAGTTGCTTCTCTCCACCTTGTGGATACATAGTTTTTAAAACTGCAACTTCAATTCCAGTTGTACCTTTTACAGCTTCATTTAACTTAGATATAGCTTCTTGCTTGTTATCTTCGATTCCAATAACTGCTCTTTCTACTCCAAGAATATGCATAAGTATTTTTATTCCTTCTATTACAGAATTTGAATTCTCTATTAATAATCTATTGTCTGAATTTAAGTATGGTTCACACTCTGCACCATTTAAAAGAAGTGTGTCTATTTTTGCATCTGCTGGTGGATTAAGCTTTACATGAGTTGGAAAACTTGCTCCTCCAATACCTACAATACCACACTCTTTAATCTTTGCTAATAACTGCTCTTTTGTAGCTTCTTTCCAATTTTTAATAGTTGCTAAATCACACCATTGATCCTCACCATCTGGCTCTAAGAATATAGTTTTTACTCTTCCCATTAATGGAAAATCATAATTTTCTATTTTCTTTATAGTTCCACTTGTTGAAGCATGTATAGGTGATACTAAAAAGGCTTGAGAATCAGCTATTTTCTGACCCTTTAATACTTTCTCCCCTATTGCTACTGTTGGTTCCAGAACTGCTCCTATATGCTGTAATAATGGTATGTACAGCATTTTAGGCATTGCAAGCCTTTCTGTTGGCTTATTTTCAGTTTGACGCTTGTTGTCAGCTGGATGAACTCCACCTTTAAAACCAAAAATCTTCATTTTTGCACCTCTCCCTCTTAAATCATGTATATTTTATTTTTAAATGACTGCTTAATAATATAAAACTTTTACATTGCATTTTAACACATATTTATTTCTTTAATCAAGAATTTTAAATAAAAATAG
>CAMTJB010000096.1 GCA_947072715.1 uncultured Fusobacteriaceae bacterium
ATAAATTTTTCTCTTCCTAAATCTTCTTTCTTTAAACCATCTTTAGCAAGTTTTCTCTCAACCATGTTTTGAGTTGCTATTCCAGCGTGGTCAGTTCCTGGCATCCAAAGAGTATTGAATCCACTCATTCTCTTATATCTGATAATAGTATCTTGAATTGTATTATTAAGTACGTGTCCCATGTGTAAAATACCAGTTACATTTGGTGGTGGGATAACTATTGAATAGTTTGGTTTATTATCATCTAAAGTAGCTTTAAAATATTTGTTATCTTCCCATATTTTATACCATTTGTCCTCTATATCTTTAGGGGAATATGTTTTTTCTAATTCGTTTAGCATTGTATGATTACCTCCTAATAATGAAAAATCATTATCATTTTATATTATATTCTTTTAGTTTTGTAACTCTTCTTCTTCTTCATACTCTTCTTCAATAACTTCAACTTCTTTGTCAGCTTCAATACAAGGCATTAACATTTCAGGTTCAACGTATTCCTCATTTAGCATCTCTCCCATAAAGTTTAATACTTCATCTTTTCCATTATTAGAAAGTGATGAGTGGAAAAGTACATCGCTGTTATCAAAGTCTATTTTCTTTCTGATATCTTTTAAACATTTAAATTTCTCATTTCCAGAAACTTTATCCATTTTAGTAAAGATTATTTTGAATGGTACATCATAGTGATCTAGCCACTGTAACATCTCTAAGTCCTCTTCACTTGGAACTCTTCTAATATCTAGAAGAACAAAAACAAATTTACCTCTGTGAGAAGCAAGATATCTATTCATAGTATCTCCCCACTCTTTTTTCATCTCTTTTGGAACTTTAGCAAAACCATATCCAGGTAAGTCAACTACATAAAAATCATTATTAATAACGAAATAGTTTATAAGTTGTGTTCTTCCAGGTGTTTTACTTGTTTTTGCTAATTTTTTTCTATTTGTAATACTGTTTATAAGAGAAGATTTTCCAACATTTGATCTTCCAACAAAGGCAAACTCTAGTTTACCTTTGTGTTCTGGATAATCTTTCTCATGAACAGCTGATTTTACAAATTCAGCTTGTTTAATTTGCATCTTTTTTCACATTCTCCTTTTTAGTTACTTTTTTCTTAGGAGTATCAATTTTTTCTAAAATTATCTCTTCCACTTCTTTATATGTAGAAACAAAATGAATAGTCATATCCTTTTTTACTTCTTTTGGAATATCTTGTTCATCAGATCTGTTTTCTTCAGGAAGAATAACTTCTCTTATTCCAACTCTGTGAGCTCCTATTACTTTTTCTTTTACTCCACCAATAGGAAGAACTTCACCAGTAATAGTTACTTCTCCTGTCATAGCAACATCCTGTCTAATTTTTCTACCTGAAATAACAGATAAAATAGCAGTTGTAATAGCTATACCAGCAGATGGACCATCTTTAGGTGTTGCTCCCTCTGGAAAGTGTAAATGAATATCTTTCTTTTCAAAAAAATTAGTTTCAGATAGATTAAAATCTTCTAAATGAGACTTTATATATGTATAAGCAACTGTTGCAGATTCTTTCATTACATTTCCTAAAGTTCCTGTTAGAGAAAGAGCTCCCTTTCCACCAATAGCAACCCCTTGAACTTCTAATGTTGTACCACCATAAGCAGTCCAAGCAAGTCCATTAACAATACCTTGTTTTAAAGTCTTTTCTCTTAATTTTTCAGGTTTTAATTTAGGTTTACCTAGATATTTTTCTAAATTATTAAGAGTTATAGATAATTTCTTTTTATCTTTTTCAATAACTTCTCTTGCAAGTTTTCTGAAAAGTAAATTAAATTCTCTTTTTAAATTTCTAACTCCAGCTTCTCTAGTATATTCATTGATAATTTTTAAAATAGTATTATCAGATATATCAAATTTAATATTAGATAAGCCATTATCTTTTTGAGATTGACCAATTAGATAGTTTTTAGCAATATGAACTTTTTCAAATTCAGTATAAGAAGAAAGAGAGATAATCTCCATTCTGTCTCTTAAAGGTCCAGAAATTCCTCTTAAATCATTTGCTGTAGCCACAAAGAATACTTTTGATAAATCAAAGGGCATATCTAAATAGTGATCTTCAAAGTGAAAATTTTGTTCAGGATCAAGAACTTCAAGCATAGCTGAAGAAGGATCTCCTTTAAAATCTGAAGCCATTTTATCGATTTCATCAAGTAAAATAACTGGATTAGAAGTGCCAGCTTCTTTTAAAGCTTTAATTATACGTCCAGGCATAGATCCAACATAAGTTCTTCTATGACCACGAATTTCAGCTTCATCACGAACCCCACCTAATGAGACTCTAACAAATTTTCTTCCCATAGATTCAGCAATTGATTTTACAAGTGATGTTTTTCCAACACCTGGTGGACCAGCAAGGCAAAGAATACCACCTTTTGTATCAGGATTCAGTTGCTTAACAGCAAGATAATCAAGAATTCTATCCTTTACATCATGTAGACCATAATGATCTTTATCTAAAGTTTTACTAGCTATCTTAATATCTAAAATATCTTTACTTTCCTTGTTCCAAGGAAGAGATATAATAGTTTCAATAAATGTTCTGCAAACACTAGCTTCAGCAGAGAAAGAAGCCATTTTAGAAAGTTTCTTTAATTCTGCTTCAGCTTTTTTTAGAGCGTATTTAGGAAGTTTAGCTTTTTTTATCTCCTTCTCTAAATCCTTTAAATCGTCATCAGCAGACTCTCCAATCTCCTCTTTTATTGCAGTAATTTTCTCTTTTAAGTAAAAGTTCTTTTGTGCAGTATTAAGTTTATCTTTAACTTTATCATCTAACTTTTTTTCTAATTTAGAAATTTCAATCTCTTGAGCTAAAATTTCTAATAGCATATATCCTCTATTTTCTAGATCAGTTTCAGCTAAAATTTCTTGTTTAATTTCGCTAGGTACAGGTAAGTGAGAAGAGATAACATTGTAAACATTATCTAAATCTTTGATACTTCTTATAGTAGCAATTAAATCACTTGGTATTTTTGCACTTAAAGATGCGAAATTTTCAAAAGCTTTTGTAACTTTTCTAAGTAATGCATCTGTCATATTATCTTCTAGTTCAGAAGGTATAGAAGTCTCGTAACTCGCGATATATTCACCATTTAAGATTTTGATATCACTAATATTAGCTCTAACATCTCCTTCAACTAAAACTTTAATTGTGTCATTTTGCATTTTTACAATTTGAAGAATATTAGCAACTACCCCAACAGAATGAATACCTGTTTCAAGGTTTGGATTTTCTTCAAAAGGATCTATTTGCATTCCTAATAAGATTTGACTCTTAGTAGCAATTGTTTTTTCTAATGTAGCAATACTTAAAGTTCTTCCTACATATAGTGGAGTAACAACTCCAGGAAATATAATCATATCTCTAGTAGGTATAAATGGTAATTGTTTCATATTTAAAAACCCTATCCTTTCTTATTATTTATTAGTATTTTAGTATTATCTGTAATTGTTTCTTCAGTAATTGTTACAGATTTTATATTTTTATCCGATGGTACATTGTACATAATATCAAGCATAATTGATTCAATAATAGCTCTTAAACCTCTTGCTCCAATTTTTCTTTTCAGTGCAAGTTCAGCTATTTTTTTAAGAGCAGACTCTTCAAATTCTAACTTAACTCCATCCATCTCTAAATATTTAGTATATTGCTTAATAATAGCATTTTTAGGTTCAGTTAAAATTTTAATAAGAGCTTTTTCATCTAATTTTTCTAGAGTTGTAATAATTGGTAATCTTCCCACTAATTCAGGAATAATTCCATTTTTTACTAAGTCTTCAGGAAGTATATTTTGGAATACTTTGTTATCTTCTTCAAACTTTTTCTTTTCAATATCAGCACCAAATCCTAAAGATTTTTTAGAAGTTCTTGATTGAATTAATTTTTCTAATCCTTCAAATGCTCCTCCAACTATAAATAATATATTAGAAGTATCAATAGAAATATTCTCTTGATTAGGATGCTTTCTTCCTCCATTAGGTGGAACAGTAGCAACTGTACCTTCAACTATTTTTAAAAGAGCTTGTTGTACTCCCTCTCCAGAAACATCAC
The DNA here is from genome assembly GCA_947072715.1 of uncultured Fusobacteriaceae bacterium. Next base: position 4,088 of record CAMTJB010000096.1, read on the forward strand.
GAGTAATAGAAGTATTTTCAGATTTTCTAGAGATTTTATCAATTTCATCTATATAGATAATTCCTCTTTGTGTTGCTGCAACATCGTAATTTGCAGATTGTAATAATCTAACTAGAACATTTTCAACGTCATCACCAACATATCCAGCTTCAGTAAGAGTTGTAGCATCAGCTATAGCAAAAGGAACATGAAGTATCTTTGCTAGAGTTTGAGCTAGTAATGTTTTTCCAGAACCTGTAGGTCCAACAAGTAGAACATTGGCTTTTTGTAATTCAATTTCATCATCATTATTTTTGTCTATTTTTAAATTATGAGTTAATCTTTTATAATGGTTATAAACAGCAACTGATAAAACTTTTTTAGGTTCTTCTTGTCCTATAACATATTCATCAAGTTTTGCTTTTATCTCTTTAGGAGATAAAAGTTTAAAATCTTTTAAGCTATTTTCTCCACTGTGAACTTGAGGAAGTTGCTCATCTTCATCATAGTATCCACCACCTATTCCCATCATCTCAGCAATTCCATCAATACATTCGTCACAGATAAAAACCCCATTAGGACCAGCAACCATTTGATCAACATCATTGTTCCCTTTTCCACAGAAAGAGCATACTTTCATACTTTTATTTGTCATAATTTCACCACCTTATCTTGTAAAAACTTTATCAATTAGACCATACTCTACAGCTTCAGCAGAAGACATAAAGTTATCTCTATCAGTATCTTTAGTAATTTTTTTAATAGTTTGACCAGTGTGTTTTGCTAAAAGACCATTTAAAGACTCTTTTAAACGCAAAATTTCTTTAGCTTGAATTTCTATATCAGTAGCTTGACCTCTAGCCCCACCTAAAGGTTGGTGAATCATTATTCTTGAGTTTTCAAGAGCGAATCTCTTTCCTTTAGCTCCAGCTGAAAGCAGAAAAGCTCCCATACTTGCAGCTTGACCAATACAAACTGTTTGTACATCTGGTTTTATATAATTCATAGTGTCATAAATTGCCATTCCAGCAGTAACAACTCCACCAGGACTGTTAATATACATGATGATATCTCTATCAGGATCTTCAGCCTCTAAAAATAATAATTGAGCAACAACAGCATTAGCTACATTGTCATCAATTTCTGTTCCCAAGAAAATAATTCTATCTTTTAAAAGTCTAGAGTATACATCGTATGCTCTTTCTC
>CAMTJB010000097.1 GCA_947072715.1 uncultured Fusobacteriaceae bacterium
CTATAATGTTCATATAGGAAATGAAGAAAAAGCAAGGGAAGAATTAAATGAAACAGCAAAATTAAAGGGGAAAATAGAGGTTTCTTTTATTGGAATGGCGGATAAAGTTAAGATTTTTGATTTAATAAAAATAAAAGATTCATTTTTAAAAATTAATTCCATTTATGAAGTTATTGCTGTAACAATAAAGTCAGATAGTAAAAGAAAATGTGACGATAATTCAACAATTAAAACAATTTTAATGTTAGAAGAGGTGAAAAAATAAATTGATAAATTCATATGAGAAATTAGCAAATATTTTAAAGAAAACTTCAACCTCATCATATAGTGATACTGTAATCGGGGAAATAATCGTTCCACCACCAGAAAATCCTTGTATAAGAATCTTAGGTTTTAATATTAAGGAAAATATTTTCTTTGCGAATACTCTTTTGAAAGGGAATGAGAGAGAGATGGATATAGAAGAATTGAAACTTGATTTAGATGAGATAGATTTTGATTTTACAAAATTTTCTTTAAAAAATACAAAGCCAACGGAACCAGCAGCTGGTCCTCCAGGAACTCCTCATATTCATACACATGTATCTTTGAGTGGAGCTGGTAATATTTATGCTACAAATGGAAGTATTCGCGGAAAGGGAAATGCTAGGCTTATTTGTAGAATGGAACCTTTAAAAAAAGGGGATAAAGTTATAGTACAAATAGATTCAGATAATAGATTTTTTTATGTAATGGATAAATTTAAAAAGTTTTAAGGAGGTGAGCAGTTTTGATAGAGTTATTTCCAAATGTAATAACTGATCCATTATTTATTCAAAGTATAAATGAAAATAAAAATTTAGATTTTGAAACATATGAAGAGGTTAAGGTTAAATTAAACCCTCAGTATTATTATGATTTTAAAGATCAAAAATTTATAAGAGATGAGAAAAATAAATTTATAAAAATTGATAAGTTTTCCTCTATACAAAAGTGGATTGAAAAAATAGTATTAACGTCTAGAGGGATTTGGCAAATATATGAAGGGACTGAGTATGGAAGTGATTTTCACACTATTATGACATCAGGATTTGAAGATGATTTTAGAGTAATGCTTCTAAATAAAGAGTGCAAAAGGGTGTTTACTCTTCATCCAGAAATAGTGAGAGTTGAAAATATAAAGATTTACCAAGAAAATACCAGTTGTATTCTTAGTTATACAATTATTTTAGTAGATGAGGATAGTTTTCAAGGACAACTACAATTAACTTAGGAGGTGAAAAATGACAGAAGAAATTTTAAAAAATATAGAAAATATGTTAAATATTCCGAAAAATAATGGTGAAGATGTTGAAATTGGAAGTTTTTATTATGACACTGCTGCCATGTATGCTTTAGAGGAAGATTATCTAAAAAAATATGCAGTTGATATATCAAAAAATATCTTTATTCATTCTTGTAATGAAGATATTTTACCAATAATAGGTGAGCAAATGGGACTCCCAATTATTGTAGATAACTATGCAACTGGAAAAATTAAGTTATCAGGACCTAAAGACTTAGAAATCCCACAGGGAACAGAGATTAGTAGTTCAGTTTCTGGAGTAAAATATATAACAGAAGAAACAGAAGTTCTTGAAGCAACTCCAATTGAAGTTAAGATCATTTGCACAGAAATTGGATCTGTTGGAAATCAGGAAGTTAATGTATTAGATACTTGCTCTATAAATGAAGTTCAAGTAAATCAAGACAAGATAATTATGACTGGAACTAATGCAGAAACTTTAGAAGAATATAGAGAAAGATTGATTGATTTCATGAAAAAACCTAAGAGGAATGGAAATGCAAGCAATATTTGCCAATGGGCAGAAGAATTTTTAGGAGTAGGAAAAGCACGTTGTATTGCAAATTGGAAAGGAGCAGGTACGTTAAAATTATTAGCACTTGACGATAAATTTAATGTTATTTCTGAAAGTAAAAGGCAAGAACTACATGATTATATAGAGGATAAAATAAGTGATTTTGCAGAGCTTACTACTGAAATTCCAACAGAAAATAGTATAAATATTGAAATTAATTGTACATTAGCTTTTGATTATACTGTAGAAATATTAAAAAATGAACTTTTTGAAATTATAGATAATTACTTTAAAGAGTTGTCTTTTAACAGCGATAATTTAGTTTCTATAATGGATTTAATTAGTTTAGTTAATACAGCTACAGGAATAAAATATTTAAAAAATGTAACAATGAACAATAAGAATGCTGATGCAGTACTAGAAAATTATGAAATTCCAAAAGTTGGAATAATAACAATAACGGAGGTATAAATATGCCATTTACTATAAAAAAGATGAATGAGATTCTTTCACAATTTGAGAATACTTATGTAGGTCTCCATACTGGGGAACCTAAGGAAGAAAATGAGATAAAAGAGAAAGGTTATTTTAGAAAACCTTCTAAGTTAGAGATCATTGGTACGAATCAAGTTTCTAATTCAGAAAATATTATATTTGATACAGCACAATCTAATTATGGAGTTATTACGCATATTGCAATTTATGATAAAGAGGAAGATGGGGATATGATTTACTGGATTAGAGCTAATCAGGCTAGAGAGGTTAAAAACTTTGAAGATTATAGGATTTCTAAAGATAATTTGATTATACAAATAGTGGTGTAAACTTATGGAAAAATATACTTATATTGAAAAATTAATGACAAATGATTTAGCAATTCTATCTACAAAATCTATATATGCTACATATTTTGAAAAAACTCGTGTTGAAGATAGAGTAGACAGCTATTCGAGTATAAAAAAATTCTATTTTGATATGAAAGAAAATATTCCATATTATGAATCTGAGTGTAGCGATGAGTTTGATTATATTGCAAAGATGGCTGAATTAAGTTTAAAAAATTCAGAGTTTAACTTTTATCAACTTAACTCTTTCTTTAATATTGATTTATGTAATATGCAGCAGATAAAAACTTGGGAAAAAGAACTTGGAATATTAAGTGATTTATCAATTAACTTATCTCAAAGAAAAAACATTGTTAAAGCCAAATATTTTTCTGTTTTCAATGATTTTACTAAAAAAAATCTAGAAAAAATATCAAAATTAATGGGGAGTATAAGTTTTTCACTTCTAGTAAATATTCCTGGAGAAAAAATAACTTTTTGGGTATATCTTGACGATACTATGACAAACCATTTAAGAACTCTTATGTCAATAGTTAAGCCTGCACATTTAATAGTGGATGTAGAAAATAGTAAAAAATGGAGTTATGCTCATCTTTTAGGAACTTGGAAGGATGTTAAAAAGAACGGTGATTGGATTAATTTAGAAATATAGAAAGGAGGAAAAAATGCAAATAAGTAAACGTAATTTTTTAAAACCAGAAAGTTCAGATCCAGCAATTATCGAAAATATTTCAGATAACTTTGGAATTATAGAGAATCTTATGGATGCAGGTCTAGGTGCTACTTGGGGAGGGTACCTTGAGAGTGATTCTGATCTTATAGAAAGTGATAGAATATATGTAGATAGAAGAGATAATAAACAATGGCTAGGGATTTCCAACGGTGAATTTAGTAAAGCATCTAAAATACCTTTTTCACTTAATGATAAAACAGATAAGAGTATTGAAATTATTGCAGGAAATGGACTTGTAGGGGGAGGGGACTTATCAGAAAAAAGAACTTTAAATATAGTTTCAGCAAATTCAGGAATAGCTATAAATTCAGATAATATAGAATTAAAGCCTCCTACAAGTTCAACAATAGGAGGAGTAAGAGCTGGGGAAGGTATAGCAATAAATCAAGCTGACGGAGTAATAGGATTAGTTCCACCAACAGCGTCAACAATAGGAGGGGTAAAACCAGGGAATGGAATTATTATAAATCCTAATGATGGAGTAATTCAAGCAACGGTTCCTGTGGGTGGACTTATATTCTTAACTCAAGATACAAATCCTGCAGAACTATTTTGGGGAACTTCTTGGGAAAAAATTCAAGGAAGATATTTAAGAGGAACTTCAGGAAATGAAAAAACAGGGGTTATAGGTGGAAATAAGGAGATAAAACTAGAAGTAAAACATATGCCTTCACATACTCATATTGCATCACAAGGTTCACATGTTCATTCTCAACAGAAACATTGTCATGAAGGAGTAGGAGAGAAGGAGGCTTCATCGTCATGGCGTCCTGTAGGTCCAACTAATAATTTTGGGATAGGTAAATCGGATTGGGATAATTTTACATATCTTACTTCAGATTCAGGGGGAGAAAATACTGGATCAGCTCAACCATCAGTTACAGTAAATCATACAGGAGAAGGAGTTTCTTTTAATACAGAACCCCCATTTTATACAGTTCATATTTGGAAAAGAATAATTTAATTAAGGAGGGAACATGAAATATATATATATAAGTAAAGAAAGTGCAAAAAAAGGAACCTCTTTAATATATGAGGTATCAGATAAAAAAATAGAAAATTTTGAAAACTATTTTTCAGAAAGAGGAATTTTAGATAGTGTGGAATATCATGGATATAATTTGCCTCATTTTATTACATATTTAGAAGAAACAAACTCTGTAAGAGAATCAACAGACCAAGAACAATATGATAAAGGACACTATTCATTACTAGAATGTGAATATATTGACCTGAATAATAAAATAAAAAGAAAGCCTATGATTCCTTTGAATATAACAACTCCTGAATGGGATAATGTTAATTTTAAGTGGATTGAAGCAGAAGTAGATATTGAAAAGAAAAAACAACATTTATTTAAGCAAAATAGTAAAATGGCCGAAAAAGAAAGGGAAGAGAGACATACAATAAAATCTCCAAATTTAGGATTTTTAATTGACTGTTCATCTAGTGATAGAGAAAATCAGCAAATATATAGGGATTTTTTAGAGAAAAAAATAATTGAGGATCCTTTTAAATGTGGAGACAATGTTTTAAGAAAATTATCTGTTGAAGAGATGGATACTATGATTTTAGAGAACAGTGCATTAATTATTCAAATCTATGAAAATAAATATAAGTTTGAAAAATTAATTAATGATGCTAAGACAATGGAAGAGCTAGGAAATATTGAAATTAAATACACTTATTCTTTAGAAAAATTAAAAGCAGTTTAATTATGCAATAGGAATAGTCGAAGTAATTAAGAGAGGCTTAAGTGGTTATTGCTTGAGCCTCTCATTATTTTAACAATTTTTAAGGGGAAAATATTATGAGGAAAAAATATATTT
>CAMTJB010000098.1 GCA_947072715.1 uncultured Fusobacteriaceae bacterium
TCTTTTGTCATTGGTAATTTTATTACAATATTTTTATGAATTTTTACTAACTCTAAAGCTTCTTCATACATTTTTTCAGCTTCTAAAGATATTACTTCAGCAGATATAGGTCCATCTACTATTGTACAAATCTCTGCTACCACTTCTTGAAATACTCTTCCTTCCTTTACAATTAAAGATGGGTTTGTTGTTACTCCACAAATTGCTCCTGTAGATGCTGCATCTCTAATTTCATTAACATTTGCTGTGTCTATAAATATTTTCATATAACCTCTCCCTCTATTTTAATTTTGTGTTTCTTCTGAATTCCCATGGTGGTGTTGGAGTTGAATTCCACAAACCTTTTTTATTCATAATTGCAAACTTTTGTGCCTCTTTATAATCATGCCTGTTCTTAGCATATCTCTCATAATACCAAGCATATCCTTGTTTAAGCATCTCTATATTTATATTTTTATCTTTTAAATAAACCTCTCCAACTACTCTGCCGTATTGATCTTTATCTTTTACATTAATTTGTACTTCTTTTCCATATATTAAAGAGTTAAGATAATTTCTTGCTTCTACACCATATTCTTGTTTTGGTTTAACTTCTGGACAATCAATTCCATAAAATCTTATTTTAACTTTTTCACTATTCTTCGTAACTATTGTAATTGTATCTCCATCATATACTGATGTAACTTTTCCAGTTATTGCAAAGATAATATTACATAAAAATAAAAATAGTATTAATATAATTTTCTTCATTCACTTCCCCTATATCTACTCTCTTTTTGTGTGTTCACTCTATCTGTATAATAGCATATTTTTCAGTTTTTATACAAAGGAATAATTAAAAATATTTTATCTCAAAAATACAGGATGTTATTTTATTTTTTCATAACTTTTTTTTCTATCATATCTTCCCATATATCAGGGGCATACCCCATTATTATCTGATTTCCTTTCCTTATAATAGGGGTTTTAAATAAAATTGGATTTTCTAATAAAAGTTCCTCTGTATCGTAGACCATATATTTTAAATTTCTTTTTGTATACTCTGTCCCTTCTATATCTAAAAGTTCCTCTATATCATATTTTGACTTTATTGCGTTTAGCTCACCTTTAGATGGACCCTTTTCCAAAATATTAATAAATTGATATTTTACTCCTCTTTCTTTAAAAAATCTTTCTGCTTTTTTACTATTATTACAACTTTTTTTCCCAAAAATTTGAATTACTACTATTTTAAATTCACCTCTTTTTTATTTATTATTTTTTATATTTTATCATCTTATATAAAAATAATAAAGTATCATCTACTATGTTTTAAATAAAAAAGCGATTCTAAGAACACTTTCTTAGAATCGCTTATTTTTATTCTTTTTTCAATATCTTAACAAAAGATATTATACACAAAATCATCACTATAGCAAAAGGAAATGCTAAAGTTATTGAAGCTGTTTGTAACATTTGAAGTCCATTTGAACTTCCTAACATTAAACATAATGCAAATCCAGCTTGAAGAATTGCCCAAATTATTTTTTTGTTAGTAGATGGTTCTAAATCTCCATCAGAACTTAATATCCCTAGAACAAAAGTTGCAGAGTTCGCTGATGTTATAAAAAATGTTGATAATAATATTATTGTAAATATATTAACCACTGTTCCTAATGGAAAACTTCTCATTATAATAAAGTAGGCTGTTGGTATAGATTTCATAGCTTCATCTATTACTTCTATTGGAGCATTTATAGCTATTCTTCCAAAAACTGAAAACCAAAAGAATGAAACTATCGCTGGAGCTAATAAAACCCCTGATACAAACTCTCTTATTGTTCTACCTTTTGAAATCTTAGCAATAAACATCCCTGTAAATGGTGCCCAAGCTATAAACCACGCCCAGTAAAAAAGAGTCCATGATCCATACCATTTATTATCTCCAAACGCCCCTATAGAGAAGCTATTAGACATAAAATTAGTAGCATAAATTCCAATTCCTTCTATGAATGTATTAATAATATCTACTGTTGGTCCAAAGAAGAAACAAAACGTTAATAAAATAACTGCAAAATAAATATTAATATCTGAAATTATTTTTATCCCTTTTTCTAGAGGTGTTGATACAGAAGCGATTACGATTATTGTAGTAATCATAATAATCACTGCCTGAGTTTGCTTATTATTTGCTATACCAAATATATAATTTAATCCACTATTGATCTGATAAGTTCCTAACCCCAAAGAAGTTGCTACTCCTGCTACAGTTGCAATTATTGTTAAAACATCAATACTCTTTCCTAAAAATGTTTTTTCAAAACCTTCTCCAAATAAAGGGATTAAAATAGAACTTATTAATCCTTTGTACGATTTTCTATATTGCATATATGCAAGGGACATTCCTATTATTGCATATGCCGCCCAAGGGTGCATTCCCCAATGTAGAAATGATTTATTAAAAGCAAACATTGCAGCTTCTCTAGTTTGCGGTTCTGCACCTAAAGGATTTAAATAATAATTAATGGGCTCTGCAACCCCCCAGAATATCAATCCTACACCCATTCCTGCTGAAAAAAGCATTGCAAACCATGAAAACAAAGAATATTCAGGTTTTTCTCCATCTTTTCCTAAAGGTATATGCCCAAATCTACTAAAGTATGCTATCCATATTGAAAAAAATAGGAAGATTGCCATAGATAATACATAGAACCAACCAAATTTTTGCGTAATTGTACTAAAAGCCCAATTAGCTGCACTACTAAAGTTATCTGGGGCTACAAGGCCCCAAACAACTACTAGTACAGATATTATAATAGATGCTTTAAAAACTATTGTATTTCCTATTTTCTTATCCATTAGATCCTCCTTACTGCACATAAATAAGCATTAAATTTTTACACTAAAAACTGTCTGCTCTTTTATTTCTTGAGTAAGAGAATCCAAAGCAACACCTACTCTATGATATCTTAACTTCCATTGTTCATCTAAAGATGTCTGTGGATTTCCTAATGGATAAGGGATTGATATAGTTGGAACGATTTTGTTAGCACCTACACTTTTTGCTACTGGTATTAAATTTGCCATTATAACTACAGGGAACCCTGCTTTTTCTATTACTTTTACCATCGTTGCCCCGCAACGAGTACAAGTTCCTCAAGTAGATGTCATTATAATTCCATCCACATTATGATCTCTTAGATGAACAACCATTTCTTCTGCCATTCTTGTAGCTTCTGCCTCTGTAGTTCCTGTTCCAACAGTTGTATAAAAATGAGTGTCAATTTTCCCTATCTTTCCTTCTTTTTCATATGCTCTAAGAGCATCTAGTGGTACACAAACATTTGGATCATTATCTGCTGCTGCTGGGTCATATCCAGCATGTATAGTTTTATATATACCTTTTTCTAATCTATCTAAGCCCGATATATCATACATTCCCCATCTTGTTGCTGAAGCTGATTGGATTCTATCTGGATTATTTACAGGAACAATACCTCCTGTTGTAACTAACGCTACTTTAGATTTTGATAAATCTTTTATAGGAGCCGCTATATCAACTCTCTCCATTTTAGGAATTGGCAACTCTGTTTCAAATTGTTCTCCTGATAGTTTTTTTAGTAGCATTTTAACCACACGCTTAGAAGCCTCTTCTCTCTCCTCAATTTGACCAGTTTGATGACGAATACTTCTTCCAAAGTATTGTTCCTCTTTTGCTGAACCAAGTTGCTCCCCACAACATATTTTATTTACATAATCAGCCATAACTTTAGAGTTAGCTCTCATGCTAGCAGCACTTCCACCACCATTAAATATAACAACATCTTTTTTAAACATTTCAACACCTGGATTTTCAATATGCATAGAACTAAAAACAGGAATATTATACTTTTCTTTTATTACTTTACATATTGTTCCACATGCCACACCATATCTTCCAGCCTGAAAAGCAGGTCCTGCAAAGAAGAAATCAAATTCTTTTCCCTCTAACATTTTCATTATTTTTTCTATAGCTTCATCTGTTTTTGAACCCATAAAGTTATCTCCACAAATTACTGTATGGGTAATCTCTACATCTTTCAGTTGATTTTTTAATGCTAATCCAGAACCTATAACTCCCTCTCTGATTTCAGGTTCAAAATCAGCCATATTTTCTCCACCTATACCTGCAAAAAACTGATTTATATAAATAATCCCTTTTTTCATATAATCCCCCTTTCTAAAACTCTTCCATTAGTTTTTTAGACCAACCTATAACCATATCACCACAGAACATGCAGTTATTTTCAATTATAATAGAACCATCTTCTCTAACAGAAGGTCCTAACTTTTCATCACCTTCCCAACCTCCAGAGAGTCCATCTCTTCCAATTGATGCTAATTCTCCAATAACCTCTTTCATTGGTGGTAAATCTAGTAACTGAGAAACATTTCCACAAGAAACTATTGCATCAGCTTTTATATCTAAAGCAACTAATGGCTGAGATTTTCCATCTCTTCCTGTACATTCATTTGTGATTCCTACTGTTTTTACCCCTACATCTTCTAGTGCAACATAACATGCTATGAAATCAGTATCTGGATTTCCATAACCTTCTTCAGCGAGTACTGCTCCATCAGCTCCTAAAGACTTTGCTATTTGTGCTACATATAAAGCTGATCTATTCTTTTGTTCTAATGAAACATTTAAGTTTGACATTATAACTCCTAAAAAGTTAATAGTTTTCCCATGTTCATTATAAAGTTCTTTTATTACAGGTGAATTTTGCATATCATAAGTAGCCCATTTAGATGATGAAGGCATAAAAGATCCTCCAACAATTGCTCCATCCAATACTTCATTTGGATGCATAAATGTAGGAACCATTCTATTCATATCCCAACCATATAGCAAATCATTATATCCTAACTCTTCCATTTGCGATTGTGGCTGCATAACAAAAACTATATTCGGAAGTCCGTTTACTTCTTCTCCTCTCTTTGTTATTGCTGGCAATTCATAAATTTCAGTACTTTCAGGAACAAGATTTTCCACTATTTTTCCTATATGTTCAGAAAGTTTCATTGCTGCCCATCTTATAGCTTTATTTTTTTTCTGTTGTTCGTGTCTTTCAAATTCTTCATCAGTATCTGCAACAAGACATATATTTATTAATTTAGAATAGTATGTATAATCTGCTCCTTTCCCTGACATGTCTACTATTCCATCTCCAAAACTTCCCCAATGTTTTCCTACTGCCATAACGCTCATAT
>CAMTJB010000099.1 GCA_947072715.1 uncultured Fusobacteriaceae bacterium
GGTTTAATACCCATTTTTTTATCTTTATACTCCATATCATTGAGAACTTTATATCCACTAGAGTCATAATTATTAGTTGAGTCAATGTTTGTTGTTTGATAAAAACCAATTAAATCAAATGTAACTTTATCAGTCATTTTATCTTGATACTTTAAAGAGAATTCATCTTTATCAGTGTCTTTGATTTCAAGTTCATCATATTTTCCAAAAAGTCCATTACTATCTCTATCTCCTAATTCACTTCTACTTAGAGCTCTTGGTGATGTAGAATCTTCTTTAAATTTAGAATATTTAAATGTAATATCTCTTGTTTTTGATATTTGATATTTTGCACTTCCCTCAAAGTAATCTGAATCTGCTTCATCACCATCTCTAAAGCCTTTATAATCAATTCTGTTATAGTTCAAATTTAATCCAAGCTTTCCAACTGTAGTTCCGTAATTAACATTATTGCTTGTAGCTCCAAAACTATCGATGTCAGAAGAAACATACCCGCCATTATAACCAGAACCTGATTTAGTTACTATGTTAATAATACCACCTCTAGTTCCACTTCCATAAAGAATAGCACCCCCACCAGGTATTACTTCTATTTTTTCTATATTTTCAATAGGTACCGTGTTTATAGGAGTATTTGAGTGAGATGTATCAAGTAAATTAATTGATACTCCATCTATAAGAACTTGAACATTAGATGTTGCTTTACTCCCTTGACCTCTCATATCAACTATCGGATTTTTAGGATCACCAATTAGATTAACACTAGGAACATCTTTTAAAGCTTCAGATACAGATTTATAATTTTTATTTGCTATCTCTTTAGAAGTAATAACAGTTACATTACTTGGTATATTTCTTTGTGATGTTTCAAATCCAGTTGTTGATATAACACTTTTTTCAAGTTTTACTCCAGATTCTGATTCTTGGTAAAACTCTGAGTCCGAAGCATAACTTACCACGCTAGCTAATAAACTTAATAATATGATTTTTTTATTCATTTTTCCCCCCGGTATATTATATATAGTTTTTATAAATGCTTTTTATAAAGGCATTCTTCATTAAGATGTTGTAATTATTGTTTATTAGTTTCTTCTATAAGAGTTTCAATAATATCTCTAGCAATATTATTTCCCCAGAATAAACCAGAATCAGTTAAATCTAATGTAGTATTTTTATCAGTTAAAAGCCCCATCTCGATATATTCGTTGATTCTCTTATTGAAAATAGTTATCTCATTATCAGATAATAGAGGTAAAAGCATCTCTTTGTTTATTGAAGGAAATTGAAATAGTCCTCCAATTCTTTCTATTCTTTGTTGATAAATAGATTTTTCTACGTACATACTTCTATCTTTACCCATTCTGAATATACTTATGTTTCCTACATTTCCACCTGCACCTGTACCTATAGGGAAAGTATCTCCACCAAAATTTCTTGTTTTAATATATTTATATTGATCTCTTCCTTTTTTTGCTATTTTAGTTAATTCAAGGACGTAGTAGTCGCTATCTTTAGTTAATTCATTAACAAAAGTATCGTGAAGTACCCTTTCTTTTTCTAGGTTATCCTTCATAGTTAAGATATTGTTGTGAACATCTTGTGATAGTTTAGACCCTTCATGAATCATTAAAGAATAAAAACTTGAACTTCCTAAGTCTAACTCTTTTATAGTTTTAGCATCAAATAATACATCTTCAATTTTTTGATCAGGGTAGTTATAAATTATATCTACACACACCTCTCCATTAAATTTACTTTTAATATCTTTTACATTTTGAATAGTAGTTTTTGTATCATAAGTTCTATTGTAAAATTCTCTACCTCTTTCTGTAAAACTTTGAATACCGATTGATATTCTATTAACACCATATTTGTTTAGAAGTTCTATTTTTTCATCTGTTAAATTATGAATAGTTGTTTCAAGAGTAAATTCGTAACCTTGAGAGAAGTTAACATTTCTTTGTACACTTTGAAGTATTTTCTCTAGTTGATCAGCTTTATATACTGTAGGAGTACCTCCGCCAAAATAAACAACATCAAAAGTTCCCTTTTTAAAATAATCGTATTGTCCATATTTATCAAACTCACTTGCGATAAAATCACTGTATTCTTCTAAGCTTCCTTTTAGTTGCTCTCTGTTTAGATTACAAAAAGAACAGATTTTATCACAATATGGAGTGTGCATATATATTGCTTTAGGTACATCACTTTTATTTTTTAATATTTCAATTAAATCATTTTCATTTTTCATTGCTGTGGGGTAATATTTTTTTAATAATCCTCCTACATTGTGGTGACTTTTATGTCTTACTTCGAATAAATTTTTCATTTTTAACTCTCCTTTTCTATAGTTTCTATATCTATTCCATTAGCACCAGATAATTTTATTTCGGACATTATTTCAACAATATCTCCATAAAAAATTGTTTTGTCAGCAATGATAGAAACTCTCTTATCTTTTGTATAATTTAAGTTATCTTGAATAACTTGTTTTAAATTTTCTTTGGTCGTAGGTAGTTCTATATTTTTTTCTTTACTCTCTACCCTTATATTCATTTCATTATTTTTTGATAAAATAACAGATAATTTCTCATATTTTTTTTCTGTTTCAGATAACTTTGATACTGGTAAATCTATTTTTAATCCACCGTTTTTATCAAAGGTAGTAGATACCATAAAGAAAATTAGAAGAAGAAAAATAACATCAATTAAAGGTGTTAAATCAGGTGTTAACTCTCTTTTTTTATATGCTAAAAATCCTTTAGATCTAAACATCTATTTTTCCTCCTTACATTTTTCTTAAAATATTTATAAATTCAACAACATTTTTTTCCATATCATTAATAGCTTTTTCTATTTTCTTTTGATAGTAGTTGTAAAATATAAGAGCGGGAATAGAAACAATAAGACCAGATGCTGTTGTTATTAATGCCTCTGAGATTCCAGAAGCTAAAACAGTCGCATCCCCTGCTCCATGTTTAGCCATAGAGTGAAAAGCTCCAATCATACCTGTTACAGTTCCTAAAAGTCCAGCTAGAGGCGTTACATTTGCAGCTAATGCTAATAACCACATATTTTTTTCTAGTTTTGGAAGTTCTCTTAGAGCACACTCTCTAGCTTTCTCTTCTAAATAATCGTAAGTGCAACAATTCATTTTTCCAGCACTATATTCTACTAAAATAGTTTTCATAACTTTTGAAGATGTATTTTTAAAAGAATCACAAACTTTTATTGCTCTATCTTTTTCTCCATTTTTGATAAATTTTTCTAAATGTGTAATTAGAATCTCACCATTATCTTTTTCATGCTTCATAAAATAATATCCTCTCTCTAAAATAACGGTTAATCCAATTATAGAAAGTGTAAAAATAACAATCATAAGTGGACCACCTGCTTTTAAATGTTCTATCATTATTTCCTCCTAGTATAAAATATTTTGAAAATCAAACTAACGAGTTGGATTATACTTCAAAAAAACAGTTAAGTCAAATAATTTATTTAACTAATATTTTGACAATCAAACAATTATTTGTTATAATCCTTTTAAATACAGCAAATAAGGGGAGTTAAAAGAAAATGAAATTTATAATATTTTCTATTGTTTTACATTTTTTTATTTTTATTTCTAGTTACACAACAATAATTAAAGCTAAAGACTTTGAGATTAATGAAGTAGGAAATACTGCTAATTCAAAAGTTGTTTCTATGGACTTTATGAATTCATCAAATAGTAAAAAAGAGTTAGCGAATAATCCTGAAAAGAGAGAGGAGAAGGCTGAAAAGAAAGAAAAAGAAAAGGAAAAAGAAAAAAAGGAGATAGAAAAAGTTAAAAAAACAAAAGATGAAAAACTAAAAAAAGAAGATCAAAATTACAAAAAGAGAGAAGAAAAAAATAAAGAGAAAGAGAATTTAGAAAAAGAAAGTAAAAATTTAGAAGAGAGTAAAAATCTAGATAAACAAGATTCAAATAATTCAAAGAATCCAAACAACAATTCAGAGTCTTTTAGCAATTCTAGTTCTAATCTAGTTGAACTATCAAAGGGAGTTTTTGCTGTTAAAAATCAGGGTGTAAAAGGGCTAAAGTTTCAATTTATATCCAATCCAGAACCTGAGTACCCTTTAGTTGCAAAACGTTTAGGATATTCTAAGGATGTCTCTGTTAAAGTAAGATTCTTAGTTGGGTATACTGGGGAAATTGAAGAGGTTAAGTTTTATGGTGAGGAAGATGAATTGGGATTTCAATCTGAAGTAAGAGCAACACTAAAAAAATGGAAATTAACACCAATAACTCTTTATGACGTGCCAGTAAAGTTATATTTCTATAAAGAGTTTAAATTTAATAAGATATAAAAGGGGAAAAAATGAAAAATTTAGTTATTTATTCATCAAAGACAGGAAACACTAAAAAAGTAGCTGAAGCTATATATGAATCTATTCCTAATGGGGAGATACTTTCAGTAGATGAAGTTAATCATTTAAACTATGAAAACATAATTATCGGTGGATGGATTGATAAAGGGACATTTGATGAAAAAGCTTTAAAAATATTAAGAGAAATAAAAAATAAAAATGTAGCATATTTTTTTACTTTAGGTGCTTCCATTGAATCGGATCATGCAAAATATTGTGCAACGAATATAGAGGAAGAGATTATTTCTAAGGGGAATAGACTTCTTGGAAGTTTTATGTCTCAAGGAAAGATAGATCCTAAATTAATATCAGCACTAATTAATTTACCTAAAGAGCATAAGATGTACCCTTCAAAGGAAAGAATGGAAAGATGGGAAGCAGCAAAAGACCATCCTAATGAAGAAGATCTAGAAAGAGTTAAGAGAGTATTTTCAGAAATTTTTATAAAATAAAAAAAACACCACATTAAGAACTAATCTTATGTGGTGTTTTTCTTTTATAATTAAATATTTACTGTTTCTGCATCATATTTTTCATTTTTAGTTTTACCTTTTCTTAGTGAAACTTGTGGCTCACTTGGAAGAGCAAATCTAGGGATAAATCTATCAAATCCAGTAAGAGTTAAGATTAAGATAGAGAAAACCGCGATGAAAGCAACAAAGTTATATCTTATGATATCAAGAGCTTTGAAGTCATATAAAGGATATACTGCTCTTGCAATTCCTAAGTAGAATCCGATATAAACATGCCATGGTATAAGTTGAGATCCAAATACTCCAAGAGCATCACTAAATGTAGCATTTCTAAGTCTAAGAGTCTCTA
>CAMTJB010000100.1 GCA_947072715.1 uncultured Fusobacteriaceae bacterium
TTTTTTATATAAAAAAACCTAAGAATACAAAGCTTTATAGTAAAAAAAAATATACTTTTTATTAAATTTATGGTATTATTTTATAATGAAGTATACTATTTTTTTATAGAAAAAATAGTGTTTTGGGGAGGTAAAAATGAACATAATAACAATCAAAACAGATTTTATAAAGTTGGATCAATTCTTGAAATGGGTTGGAATTGTAGATAGTGGTGTAGATGCAAAATATTTCATTCAAGAGGGAATGGTATTAGTAAACGGAGAGCCAGAACTTAGAAGAGGAAGAAAGCTTTATCCAGAAGATAAAGTAAAATTCCAAGACAGCGAATATATTGTAAAAAAAATGGAGATTTAATCTATTTTAACGGAGGGATAATTTGGAACTAAAGATAGTAAACTTTATAAATTTTAGAAATTTAGAAGATTATAGTCTTAAGGTTTCCGATGGTATAACGCTTTTTCATGGGAAAAATGGACAAGGAAAAACTAGTATTTTAGAAGCTGTTTATTTCGCAGCAACAGGTAAAAGTTTTAGAACTTCTAAAATTCAGGAGTTAATAAAATATAACAAAGATAAATGTGGAGTTTTTCTCTCTTATAAAGATAAAATAGATGAAAAAACCATAGCTGTAAAGTTTTCTGAAAAGAAAAAAGAATATAGCTATAATTCAAAAAAGACAACTTACGATGACTACTATGGGAAACTTAATGTAGTCTCTTTTATTCCTGAAGATATTGAACTGATAACAGGGGCTCCAGGTGTAAGGAGACGATTTTTTGATGAAGAGATTTCTCAAGGAGATGAAGAATATTTTAAAAATATAAAGGATTATTCTAAAATTTTAAAAATAAGAAATCATAACTTGAAATCAGGAATTTACAAGGGTGAGGTTTTTGAAGTTTATGAAGAGGAATTTATAAAACTTGCTGCAAAGATAATAAAAAAAAGAATGGACTATATAAAAAATATAGGTATAATTCTTAACTTAAATTACAGAAAAATTTTTGATAACAAGAAAGAGTTAGGGGTAAAATATGTTTCTGAAATAGGTTATGATAAAAAAGATACAATAAATTCTATTGAAGAAAAAATAAAGGCTAATTTGAAAGAAAAAAGCTTTCAAGAAAAAAGATATGGCTATACTCTTGTTGGCCCTCAAAAAGATGAATTTAGATTTTATTTGAATGATAAAGATGCTAAAAGTTATTCATCTCAAGGGGAAAAAAAATCTATAGTTTTTGCACTAAAGTTATCAGAAATAGATATGATATTTAAAGAAAAAAAAGAGAAGCCTATATTTATCATAGATGATATCTCTTCTTATTTTGATGAAAATAGAAAGCAAAGTATATTAACTTTTTTAAAAAATAGAGGTGTTCAGCTTTTAATAAGTTCAACAACAGAAATAGGAATACCCTGTAAAATATTTAGAATAGAGAATGGTGTTGTGTATGATACAGATTAAAAATACCTCACAGATAATCGATGAAGCCTTAAAAAAAAGTAAAAAACTAAGAGAAGTATATTTAAAAGCAAAATGGAGTGAAGTTATAGGAGATTCTTTAAAAGAAAGGTGTTATCCTTTAAAAATTATTGATGAATGTCTATATGTAGTTGCAGATACAAGTTCTGTTGCTAATTATTTAAGGATGTCCCAAGAAGATATTGTTTTTAAAGTTAATAAAATTTTAAAAGATGAAATTATAAAGGACATAAGAATAAAAATAGGTGTAATGGAAAAGAGATAAGAAAAGAGTTTTGGAGGAATAAATGAGTAATAATAATTATCAAGCAGAAAATATAACGGTACTAGAAGGTTTAGAAGCCGTAAGAAAAAGACCAGGAATGTACATTGGAACAACGTCAGAAAGAGGACTACACCATTTAGTATGGGAGATAGTAGACAATGCTGTGGATGAGGCACTTGCAGGTTATTGTGACAAGATAGATATATCTATCTTACCAGGTAATATAATAGAGGTTTCTGATAATGGAAGAGGTATTCCTACAGGGATTCATCCAAAGTATGGAAAATCAGCAATGGAGATAGTTTTAACTGTTCTACACGCTGGTGGAAAATTTGAAAATAATAACTATAAAGTGTCAGGAGGACTTCATGGAGTTGGAGTTTCTGTTGTTAATGCACTTTCAGAATGGTTAGAAGTAACAGTAAAAAGAGATGGAAAGGTATGGTTCCAAAAATATGACAGAGGTGTTCCTCAGGAAGATGTAAAAGTTATTGGTGATGTTGTAGATGGAACATCAGGAACAACTGTAAGATTTAAACCTGATGGAGATATTTTTGAAACTTTAATTTATGATTTTGGAACTCTTCAAACAAGATTAAAAGAGTTAGCATACTTAAATAAAGGGTTAACAATACATTTAAAAGATATAAGAAAAGAAGATAAAGAGAAGCAAAGAGACGAGCTATTAAAATTTGATGGTGGAATAGTAGATTTCTTGAATGATGTTGTAGGAACAGAAACTTTAAGAATAGTAAAAGATCCTATTTTTATGTCAGGGGAACAAGATGGAGTTATAGTCGAAATCTCTATGCTTTATACAGTTAATCAATCAGAAATTATTTACTCTTTTGTAAATAATATAAACACTCATGAAGGTGGAACTCATGTAGCTGGATTTAGAACAGCTTTAACTAGAGTTATGAATGATGTTGCAAAAGCTCAAGGTCTTATAAAAGATAAAGATGGAAAGCTTCAAGGTTCAGATGTAAGAGAGGGTGTAGTATCAATAGTTTCAATAAAAATTCCTGAGCCTCAATTTGAAGGACAAACTAAAACAAAATTAGGAAACTCGGAAGTTACTGGAATAGTTTCATCTGTTGTTGGTTCTCACTTAAAAATGTTCTTAGAAGATGCTCCAAACATAACAAAAGGGATAGTAGATAAAATATTAAACTCTAAAAAAGCAAGAGAAGCTGCTCAAAGAGCTAGGGAGTTAGTTCTTAGAAAATCAGCTTTAGATATTGGATCACTACCTGGTAAACTTGCAGATTGTTCATCTAAAAATGCTGCAGAATGTGAAGTATATATAGTTGAGGGAGACTCAGCTGGAGGTTCTGCAAAACAAGGAAGAGATAGAGCTTTCCAAGCTATATTACCTTTAAGAGGAAAAATAATAAATGTTGAAAAATCAGGTCTTCATAAAGCTTTAGAAAATACAGAGATAAGATCTCTTATTACAGCTTTTGGAACAAGTATTGGAGACAATTTTAATATAGAAAAATTAAGATATGGAAAAATAATAATAATGACAGATGCCGACGTAGATGGTGCACATATAAGAACACTTATATTAACATTCTTCTACAGATATATGGTTGATTTAATTCAATGTGGAAATGTATTTATAGCACAACCACCACTTTATAAAGTTTCAGCTGGAAAATCAGTTGTTTATGCATACAGTGACAAGCAGATGAAAGATATTGCAATAAATTTAGAAAGCGAAGGAAAAAAATATACCCTTCAAAGATATAAAGGATTAGGAGAGATGAACCCTGAGCAACTTTGGGAAACAACAATGAACCCTGATTCAAGAACACTATTAAGAGTAACGATAGATGATGCAAGAACAGCTGATATGCTATTTGATAAACTTATGGGTGATAAAGTAGAGCCTAGAAAAGAGTTTATAGAAGAGCATGCTGAATATGTAAAAAATCTTGATATTTAATAGAGTGAAAATAATATAGTGGAAATAAAAAAAACATATGTATACGAACGTTAATAAAATGTTTTTTTAGTTTTGAGGAGGATTTAATGTCGAACAATATTACAAATTCAATAGATGCTGTAAACAATAGATATATAGAAGATGAAATGAAACAATCTTACTTAGATTACTCAATGAGTGTTATAGTAAGTAGAGCATTACCAGATGTAAGAGATGGATTAAAGCCAGTTCATAGAAGAGTGTTATTTGCTATGAACGAAATGGGTATGACTTATGATAAGCCCCATAAAAAATCAGCTAGAATAGTTGGAGAAGTTTTAGGTAAGTACCACCCTCATGGAGATTCTTCTGTGTACAACACAATGGTAAGAATGGCCCAAGAGTTTAGTTATAGATATCCACTTGTTGATGGTCATGGAAACTTCGGTTCAATCGATGGAGATTCAGCGGCAGCAATGAGATATACGGAAGCAAGAATGTCTAAAATCACAGGTGAATTACTTGATGATATAGATAAAAATACTATAGATTTTAGAAAAAACTTTGATGATTCCCTAGATGAACCAACAGTTTTACCAGCAAGAGTTCCTCATTTATTATTAAATGGAGCAACAGGAATAGCAGTTGGAATGGCAACAAATATACCACCTCATAACTTAGGAGAGGTGTGTGATGGGGTTTTAGCTCTTATAGACAATCCTGAAATAGCTCCAGCAGAGCTTATTCACCACATAAAAGGTCCAGATTTCCCAACAGGTGGAATAATTGATGGAACTAAAGGTATCTATGATGCTTACTTAACTGGAAGAGGTAGAGTAAGAGTTAGAGGAAAAGTTGAAATAGAGGAAGCTAAGAATGGTAAAGTTTCAATAATTATAAAAGAGATTCCTTATCAACTTAATAAATCTAGTTTAGTTGAAAAAATTGCAGAACTTGTAAAAGAGAAAAAATTAACAGGTATAACAGATTTAAGAGATGAATCTGATAGAGATGGAATTAGAGTAGTTATTGAGGTTAAAAAAGGTGAAGAACCTGAATTAATTCTTAACAAACTTTACAAATACACTGAGCTACAAAATACATTCGGTATAATACTACTTGCTCTTGTAAACAACATTCCAAAAGTACTTACTTTAAAAGAGATACTTGAAGAGTATTTAAAACATAGATTTGAAGTTATAGTTAGAAGAACAAAATTTGATTTAGATAAAGCTGAAAAAAGAGCTCATTTATTACAAGGTTTTGTAATAGCTTTAGAGAATATTGATAGAATAATCGAGATTGTTAAAGCTTCACCAGATTCTAATGCAGCAAAAGAAAACTTAATAGCTAAATACTCTTTCAGTGAAGCTCAAGCAAAAGCTATACTTGAACTTAGAATTCAAAGATTAACAGG
>CAMTJB010000101.1 GCA_947072715.1 uncultured Fusobacteriaceae bacterium
GCATAAAAAAAATAAATTATAAAAAAATGTAGGAATATTTAGAAATACTTGGTAAATATAGGGAAATTATGTTTTAATAAAATAAATAGCATGTTAAAAATTAAAAAAATAAAATAGAAAATTAGGGGGGTACTATGTTAAGAACAATTGTAAGTTATGTGAAAAATTTTTTTAGATCAAATAAGAATGTAGGAAAATTTAATGAAGAAAAGTTAGAAGAACAAAAAGTGACCCATGGTGAAAAGATAGAAACTAGTTCAATTAATATGCTTCATAGAGAAGGGGAGAAAATTGAGAATTTAGGTGATAAAGATTGGAATAAAATAATTTCTAAATTAAGTATTGAAAGTGTAGAAGTTCAAACATTGAAACATAGATTATGGTTTCATGCTTACTATGAAAATGGCTGTGTATATGTAGAAAAATCAAAAAATAATACGCCTTCTTGCTGTATAAGTGCCAAAAGAAAAATAACAGAAGATAAATTTAAAGCAGTATTTCCTTATTATGAAGAAAAAAGTACTTTGAGAAAAGAGGCTGTAAAAATATCGCAAAATACAGCATATATATATGCCTTAATTAATTATTTTGAAAAAATTGAGAATTAATTAAAAAACCAAATAAATAAGATTAAAAAATATTGTTTTTTTTATTCTGTTCTGATAATATTGAGGTATAATAAAAAATCTCATATATACCCATAATATGGCTGGGAGTTTCTACGGTTTACCTTAAATTAACCGCTATGAGTGAAAAAAATGAACTGAATATTGGAAAATTATTTATCTTATTTTTACTTTTTTAAATGTTAAAGTACTAAAATATATAATTTTTTTATTTAAGTTACTCTTTTTTCACTTTTAATCATGAAATTACTGATGATGAGTGGGTAGAGAGTGACTTTTTTATTAAAAAAATTAAAAGGGGTAATAGAAATTATGGAGAGTCAACTATCTACTAGAAAAACAATTCAAGAGAGAATAGAGAATTATTTTCAAATTGAAAAAAGAAACTCAACTATTAAAAGAGAAATAATTGGAGGAATAACTACTTTTTTAACAATGGCATATATAATATTTGTTAACCCTGCAATATTAAGTTCAACAGGAATGGATAAAGGAGCACTAATAACTGTAACTTGTATAGCAACAGCTTTTGGAACAATAATGTCAGCACTTTGGGCGAATGCTCCTTTTGCTCTAGCACCAGGAATGGGATTAAATGCTTTCTTTACTTATTCTTTAGTAATAGGAAAGGGTGTTTCATGGGAAATAGCATTAGGAGTAGTATTTTTATCTGGATTTGTATTTTTAATAATGACCTTAGGAGGTATAAGAGAAAGAATTGCGAACTCTATTCCTGAGGTTATAACTTCTGCATCAACTGTTGGAATAGGGTTGTTTATATCTTTTATAGGGTTAAAAGGAATGGGAATTATTAGTAGTAATCCTGCAACATTTGTTTCTTTAGGGAAATTTACTCTAGGAACACAACTGGGAATTGTTGGATTTATAATAATGATATTTTTTCACTTAAGAGGATATACAGCAGGAATTCTTTTAAGTATAATTGCAACAACATGTATGGGAATGCTTTTTGGGATAGTGGAAATTCCTACATCAGTTATTTCTACGCCTCCTTCAATAGAACCTATATTTTTTAAATTAGATATTTTAGGGGCATTAAAAATTAGTTTAATAGGTCCAATATTTTCTTTTATGTTTATAGATATGTTTGATTCTTTAGGATTTTTAATGGCATGCTATAAGAATATGGGATTTGATTCTACTGAAGAGGGAAAAGTTGGTTTAAAAAGAATGCTTCAATGCGATGTTAGCTCTACTATTTTAGGATCAGTATTAGGTACAAGTACAATAACATCTTTTGCAGAGTCTGCAGCAGGAATAGCTGCAGGAGCAAGAACAGGATTAGCTTCTTTAGTAACAGGGGGATTATTTATAATAGCACTTTTCTTTTCTCCAATAGTAGCAGTGGTTCCTATGTTTGCTTCTTCACCAGCTCTTGTTATGGTTGGTATTCTTATGTTTACTTCAGTTAAATCTATAGATTTTTCAGACTTTAAAACAGTAGTAATATCTTTTATAACTATTGTTATGATGCCGCTTACTTATAGTATTAGTATAGGCTTAAGTTTTGGTTTTATTACATATATTATCCTTAATATTTTTGATAGGGAATATAATAAAATAAATAAACCGTTAATTGTAATTGGAATATTATCACTAGTAAATCTTATTGTTTAGGGGGAAAAATGAAACTTTTAAAAAATGCATTAATTATTACGATGAACTCAAGGGATGAAATTTATAAAAAGGGAGATTTATTAATTGCTGAAGATAAAATTATAGATATAGGTAATAATCTTTTAGAAAAATATAAAAATATAGATGAGGTAATAGACTTAGAAGGTAAAATTTTAATGCCTGGATTAATAAATACGCATGTTCATCTATCTCAACAATTAGGAAGAGGTGTTGCAGATGATGTTGATTTATTAACTTGGCTTACAAAAAGAGTTTGGCCATATGAATCTTCATTAGATGAAGAAGATTCGTATATATCATCATTAGCATGCAACTTAGAACTTATAAAATCAGGTACAACAACGTTTTTAGAAGCTGGTGGTCAGTATGTTCCACAAATGGTAAAAGCTGTTGAAAAATCAGGAATGAGAGCTTCTTTAACTAAATCTGTAATGGATATAGGAGAGGGGTTACCAGATAAATGGAAATTAGGTGTAGAAACTGAAATGAAAATTCAAAGAGAACTTCTAGATAAGTATCATAATACTTGCGATGGAAGAGTAAAAATCTGGTTAGGATTAAGAACTATATTTAATAATTCAAAAGAATTAATTTTAGAAACTAAAAAATTAGCTGATGAGTATAATACAGGTATACATATGCATATAGCCGAGATAGAAGAAGAAGTAAAGTTTTGTAAGGGGAAAAATGGAGCAACAACAGTGGAATTTTTAAATGATTTAGGAGTTCTTGATAGAAATCTTTTGGCAGTTCATACAGTATGGCTTACTAAAGAAGAGATAGAGTTATTTAAAAAGCATGATGTGAAAGTTTCTCACAATCCAGCAGCAGCAATGAAAGTAACTTTAGGATTTGCAAAAGTACCTGAAATGTTAAAAATGGGAATACCTGTTTCTATAGGTACAGATGGAGCTCCTTCAAATAATAGAATGGATATGATGAGAGAAATTTACCTAACTTCTCTTATACACAAGGGAAGAACATTAGATTCTAAAACAGTGCCAGCTTATGAAGTATTAAAAATGGCTACAATATATGGAGCAAAATCAGCTTTACTTGAAAATGAAATAGGTTCTTTAGAAATAGGGAAGAAAGCAGATTTAATTATACTAAAAAAAGATACAATACACTCTTTACCAACTTACGATACAATAGGAAACATTGTATATTCAATGAGTTCTGAAAATGTTGAGAGTAGCATGTGTAATGGAAAATGGCTTATGAGAGATAGAAAAGTATTAACAATTGATGAAAATGAAGTAATTTTAAAATTAAAAGAGCATCAAATTAAAATTGAAGAAAAATTGAATTTAAATTTAGAATCTAAATATAATATTATATAGATAAAATTATAAAGAATAACGATTCAAATAATAAATAAGTAAAAAAAAGAGGTAAGTATGAATATACTTACCTCTTTCAAAAATGTAAATTACTTTACCCTTTTATTAAGTTTATTTCCAGCTATTTAATCTTTCGTCTAAAGCAATTTTAGCATCGCAAAGACCGTTTACTAAATCAGCAATGATCTCTTCAACGTGAGCTTTCTTGTTAACCATTCCAGCTACTTGTCCAGCCATAACACTTCCGCCTTGAACGTCTCCTTCAACAACAGCAAGTCTTAATTTTCCAACACCCATAGCTTCGATTTCCTCTTTAGGAGCTCCAGCTTTTTCTCTTTCTAACATCTCTTTAGCAAATTTGTTTTCGATAATTCTTACAGGGTGTCCTGTGAAGTTACCAGTAACAACAGTTGATCTATCTTTAGCTTTTAATATAACTTCTTTATAGTTATCATGAGTTAAACACTCGTGAGCAGTTAAGAATATAGTTCCAGCTTGAATAGCTTCAGCTCCCATAGAAAGCATTGCTAAAAATTGTTTTCCACCAGCAACTCCTCCAGCTCCAATAACTGGAATAGTTACAGCTTCTACTACTTGTGGTAAAAGAGCCATAGTAGTGATTTCACCAATATGTCCTCCACCTTCAGAACCTTCAGCTATAACAGCGTCAGCTCCGATTCTTTCCATTCTCTTAGCAAGAGCAACAGAAGCAACTACAGGAATAACAATAATTCCAGCAGCTTTTAATTTTTCCATGTAAGGACCAGGATTTCCTGCTCCAGTAGTTACAACAGCAACTTTTTCTTCGATACAAATGTCAACATGTTGCTCAACGTTTGGCATTAATAACATAAGATTAACACCAAAAGGGTTAGAAGTTATTGATTTAGCTCTTTTTATATTTTCCCTTAAAATCTCAGGTGGCATTCCTCCCCCGGCAATAATACCAAGACCTCCAGCTTTTGAAACATGTCCAGCAAGGTTTCCTTCAGAAATCCAAGCCATAGCCCCTTGAATAATAGGGTATTTAATTCCTAGTAATTTACAAATTTTATTGTTTTGCATAGTTAAAAAATCCTCCTAAAATATCTTTTTAAAATCATCCATGATTTCTTTAACGCTCTTTATTGAATCAATTTTCCAAGCATCTTTACCTGCGAAAACTAACCCTTCTTTTAAATCACCATCATGACCGATGATTAATCTTTGACTAACACAGAAAGAGTGAGTACAGTGCTTTAAGCAGTTAGTACATTTTTTAGGTAAAATTTCACGTGATTGAGCGATTATTTTTTCCACGATATCGTTCTTTATAGCGTTTGCAGGTAAACCAGCAGAACTCATTATTCTAACAATATCTCCTTCTTTTGCGTCAAGATACATTTGTTTAAACGCTTCATGTACTTCACACTCTTTCGAAGCGATAAATCTACTACCCATTTGAAT
>CAMTJB010000102.1 GCA_947072715.1 uncultured Fusobacteriaceae bacterium
ATCTAGCAGCTTCCATTTTAACAGTTTCAAATACTCTATAAATTGGATTCTTTTTGAAATCTTTAATGTTCATTGTAACTTGAACAAATCCTTTTTCTTTTATCTCAGCAGGACCTGCTTGAATAAATTTAAATCCTCCACTTGAGAATCTAATAGCTTGAGCTATTTTCTTAGCAATATCAACATTAGTTGTTCCTAAGTTAATATTATAAGCAATTAGTGGCATTCTTCCACCAACTGCAGTAACTCCTGCTGTTGGATGAATCTCTGCTTTTCCATAATCTGGAGCCCACTCAGGAAGTTTAATTTTTTCAGCCATACCTTCAAATTGACCTTTTCTAATATCAGGTAAAGATACTCTGTTAGGAGCAGACGCTGAATTTTCATATAAGAAAACAGGTACACCAAATTTCTCATTTATAGATTTAGCAACATATTTAGAAAGTTCGATACACTCATCCATTTTCATATCTTTAATAGGGATAAAAGGAACAACATCTGTAGCACCCATTCTAGGATGCTCCCCTTTTTGTACATTCATATCAATAATTTTAGTAGCAATACCAATAGATTCAATTACAGCATCTGCAACTGCTTGAGGTTCCCCTACAACAGTAATAACAGTTCTATTATAATCTTTATCTGGTTCGCATCCCATAAGAGTAACACCAGGTTTATTTTTAAATGCAGCTTCGATTTTTGCAACTTTTTCTAAGTCAGTACCTTCACTGAAGTTAGGAACACATTGAACTACTTTTGCCATATTATTTTCCTCCTGTTAATCTTTTTATTAAATTATCATCTGCAACGTAAGGCAGAGTTATATGATCAGTACCTGAATTGTTTTTGTTAAATTCAATAACAGTATCTATAGAGTTTTTATTTCTAGCCCAAGCTCTTCTGGCAACTCCTCCCATAACATCCCAAGGCATAGAAGTTCTTAAAATTTCATCAACTCTTAAACTTCCATCAAGAACCATACCAAATCCACCATTAATAGATTTTCCGATTCCAACTCCCCCTCCGTTATGAAGAGCTATCATAGTCATTCCTCTTGCTGCATTTCCAGCAAAACAGTGAGTAGCCATTTCAGCCATTATATTACTTCCATCTTTTATATTAGATGTCTCTCTAAATGGAGAATCAGTTCCAGAAACATCATGGTGATCTCTTCCTAACATAACAGGTCCAATTTCCCCTTTTCTAACCATATCATTGAATTTAAGAGCTATATTTGTTCTACTCATTGCATCTTGATAGAATATTCTAGCTTGAGTTCCAACAACAAGTCCATTTTTATCTGCATCTTTAATCCACATATAGTTATCTCTATCTTGATATCTTCTAGTAGGATCAACTAAATCTAGTGCAGCTTTATCTGTTTTTAATAAATCTTCTTTTTTACCACTTAAACAAACCCATCTAAAAGGTCCATAACCATAGTCAAATAGTTCAGGTCCTAATATATCTTCAACGTATGAAGGGAATATAAATCCACCTTTATCATCTACTCCATTTTTAGCAATCTCTTTAATTCCTATATCATATATAGCTTTTAAGAAGCTATTACCATAATCGAAGAAGTAAACTCCTCTGTCAGATAATTTTTTAACAACATTATAGTGTTTAGCTAAAGTTTTATCAACAAGTTCATTAAATTTAGGTCTATCTTCTGCAAGAAGTCTAGTTCTTTCTTCAAAAGTTATTCCTACAGGACAGTATCCACCATCATAAACTGCATGACAAGATGTTTGGTCTGATAATAAATCAATTCTTTTATTATGTTGCTCAGCATATTCAAGTAAATCTACTGTATTTCCATGGAAAGCTATAGCATAAGCTGTTCCAGAAGCCATTTTTTCCTCTGCAATTTTAAAAGCTTCTTCAGGAGTTTTAGCAATTTTATTAACCCATCCTTGCTCTAATCTTGTGTGGATTCTAGAAAGGTCAACTTCAGAGATAATAGATACTCCATTTGCTATTACAGCAGCTTTACCTTGAGCTCCACTCATTCCTCCAAGACCAGAAGTTACAAATAATTTACCTTTTAAATCTCCATCTTTTGGAACACCACAGAAAAGTCTTGCGGCATTTAATATTGTAGAATAAGTTCCATGAACTATCCCTTGTGGACCAATATACATCCATCCACCAGCAGTCATTTGTCCATAGTTAGCAACTCCAATTGCTGCTCCTCTTGCCCAATCATCATAATTATCAAAAGCTCCTATCATAAGACCATTTGTAATAATTACTCTTGGTGCAGAAGGGTGTGATTTAAACAAACCAATAGGGTGCCCAGATGATACTGCTAAAGTTTGCTCTTGAGTCATAACTTCTAAATATTTTTTTATTAAAATGTATTGCATCCAGTTCTGACAAACTTGTCCTGTTTCCCCATAAGTTACAAGTTCATAAGGATATAATGCAATGGCAAAATCTAAATTGTTATCAATCATTACTTGAATAGCTTTAGCCTCTGTAATCCCTGTGTATTCATCAATAGGTTTACCGTGAATACATCCAGCAGGTCTAAATCTATATCCATAAATTCTTCCGTGAGTCATAAGTTCCTCATAGAATTCTTTTCCTAACTCTTCATGAAACTCTTCTGGAATATATCTTAAAGCATTTTTTAAAGCAAGTTCAATATCTGATTGACTTAATTTTACTACTCTTTTAGGTGCTCTTCTAATTTTTGGATCAAACTCTAAAGGTTTCGTTGGAATATCCTTAGCTGTTAATTTTATATTCATTGCGTCAAAAATCAATTTGTTAATTTCCATTATTTTATTATCCTCCCTAAATTTTAAATATTTATACTTTGTTATCTATCCCTATTGTTTATATTAGTTATGTATTTTATATCCTTTTATTTTTTAGTAATTTTTAAAATAACCCTGAAATTTTTCCATTTTCATCAATGTCAATAAGTTCAGCCGCAGGTATTTTTGGTAGACCTGGCATATCTATAATTCCTCCAGCCATGGCTACTATAAATCCAGCTCCAGCTGCAAGTCTAATTGTATCAACTGTAACAGTAAAGTTTTTAGGTCTTCCAAGTAAAGCCGCATTGTCAGATATAGATTTTTGAGTTTTTGACATACAGATTGGTAATTTTCCATATCCTAAAACTTCTAACTTATCTATCATTTTTTTAGCTGGACCAGTAAAGATAACACCATCAGCTCCATAGATTTCTTTACATATTTTATCAATTTTATCTTTTATAGGAAGCTCAAGTTCATATAAAGGTTTGTAAGTAGTTGTAGATTTTTCAATAGATTCTAATACTAATTTTCCAAGCTCAATTCCCCCTTCACCACCATGTGCCCATACTTCACATAGAGCAACAGGAGCTCCTAATTTTTCACAATGAGACTTAATGAAAGCAAGTTCTGCATCTGAGTCAGTTAAGAATCTGTTAATTGCAACAACTGCAGGAATTCCAAATTTCTTCATATTCTCAATATGTTTTTCTAAGTTTTCAATACCTTTAGCTAAAGCTTCTAAATTTTCAGTACCAAGTTCTTTAGCTCCACCATGATGCTTAAGTGCTCTAACTGTAGCAACTATAACAGAGCAATTAGGAGTTAATCCCCCTTTTCTGCACTTTATATCTAAGAATTTTTCAGCTCCTAAATCAGCAGCAAATCCAGCTTCAGTTACAGTATAATCAGATAACTTAAGAGCCATTTTAGTTGCAAGTATTGAGTTACATCCATGGGCAATATTAGCAAATGGACCTCCATGAATAATTACAGGAGTGTTCTCTAAAGTCTGCACAAGGTTAGGTCTTATTGCATCTTTTAATAGTGCTGTAACAGCACCTTGTATTTTTAAATCTTTTATTTTTAATGGTTCATCTTTATAGTTATAAGCAAATACCATCTCTCCAATATTATCTTTCATTTCCATTAAAGAGTTTGATAAGCAAAGAGTTGCCATAATTTCAGAAGCAACAGTTATTTGGAATGAATCTTCTCTAGGTATTCCATTTTCTTTTCCACCCATACCAATCACTATTTTTCTAAGTGATCTATCATTCATGTCCACAACTCTTTTCCAAGTTATTTTTGTAATATCAATTCCTAAAGTATTCCCCCATTTAATATGGTTATCAATACAAGCGGAAACTAAGTTATGAGCAACACCAATTGCATGGAAGTCTCCATTAAAATGAAGATTAATATCTTCCATAGGAACAACTTGAGAATATCCTCCACCAGCTGCTCCACCTTTTACTCCAAAAACAGGTCCTAAAGATGGCTCTCTAAGGGCTGCAATTGAGTTTTTACCAAGTTTATTAAGAGCTTGAGTTAATCCTACAGTAACAGTAGATTTACCTTCACCAGCAGGAGTTGGAGTAATAGCTGTAACTAAGATTAATTTACCATCTTTCTTAGTTTCTAATTTTTTTAATAAGCTTAATTCTAACTTCGCACGATATTTACCGTAGTTTTCAAAATCGTCTTCATGTAATCCCATTCTCTTTGCAATTTCAGTAATTCTTTCTAATTTAGCTTCCTGAGCTATTTGAATATCAGATTTTACCACGTTGTATTCCCCCTTAGTTTTAATTAATGTTTTCTTATTATTAACTCTATTTTTTAATTATTAAAATGATGTTAATAATTTGATAAAAAATATTATATACTAGTGAAAAGTATATATATATAAATTATCAAAAAAAATGTTAAAAAGCAACATTATTTTATGTAAAAACATAATAAATTTACATAAAATAATGTTGCAAAAAACTAATATGTGTTTTTATTTAGTTAAAATTATACATTTTTAGTGCTTTGTGGCTTGTTAAAAAGAATAATAATGGTATAATTGATAAAAATGTACGATTAGCATTCTTACAGATTATTAAAAATAGTATCTTTTACTTATATGAGAGGTGAAATAAATGTATCAAAAAGTGATTAAACTTAGCAATGAAAAAAAAGTATTTTCATTTATTTTTAATCAAGCTAATAACTTTACTATTTTAGATATAGTTGAAGCTTTAAATATAACTTTTCCAACAGTGAAAAGAATAATAG
>CAMTJB010000103.1 GCA_947072715.1 uncultured Fusobacteriaceae bacterium
ATAGTGGAAACTCTTTAATGGCACCATTATTAGCTTTTAAATATTCAATACATTCATCCCTGACAAGTTTTATAGTTTTTACATCATGAATAATATCTATAAATTTAAAATCTGTAACACCACTTTGTCTTACACCAAATATTTCCCCAGGTTTTCTAAGTTTCAAGTCTTCTTCAGCAATCTTAAAACCATCATTAGTAGATTCCATAATTTCCATTCTAGCAATGGATGTTTCATTTTTAGTATCAGATATTAAAAAACAATAAGATTGATGTTCACCTCTTCCAACTCTACCTCTAAGTTGATGAAGAGATGATAGTCCAAATCTTTCAGAGTTATTAATAACAATAATAGAAGCATTAGGGACATTAACTCCAACTTCAACAACAGTAGTAGAAACAATAATATCCACAATACCATTTTTAAAATCTTCCATAACAGAATCTTTTTCTTTTGAAGAGAGCTTTCCATGAAGAATTCCTATTTTAAAATCTCTTAAATATCTAGATACTTCATCTGAAAGATCTATAATTGATTTTAAAGATGATTTTTCAGATTCTTCAATTAAAGGAACTATAAAATATGCTTGTCTTCCTTCACTAAGTTTTTTATGAATAAAATCATACATTTTTTTTATATCACTTTCTGAATTCAGATGTTTAGTTTTTATTGATTTTCTCCCAGGGGGAAGTTCATTTATAATGGATAAATCTAAATCGCCATAAATACTAAGAGCAAGAGACCTTGGAATAGGAGTAGCACTCATGACAATAAGATTAGCAAGAACCCCTTTATCTCTAATTATTTTTCTCTGTTCAACTCCAAATCTATGCTGTTCATCTATAACAATTAAGCCAAGTTTTTTAAACTGAACACTTTCCTGTATAAGGGAGTGTGTCCCAACAATAATATCAATCTCGCCATTTTTAATAGATTCAACAATTTCAAGCTTCTTTTTAGCTGTTAAACTGCCTGTTAATAACTGAATTTTTAATCCTAAAGATTCAAAATCATGTTTATGAGATAAATAATGTTGAGTTGCTAAAATTTCAGTAGGAGCCATAATAACACCTTGATATGAATTTTCCGCCATATATAACAATAAAATCATAGAAACAATTGTTTTACCACTTCCAACATCCCCTTGAATAAGACGATTTACAATTTTTCCTTGAGATAACTCTTTATGAATTTCAGTTACAATTTTTTTTTGAGAGTTAGTAAGTTGAAATTTTAAAGTGGATAAGAATTTTTTTACGTACTCTTTTTTATCTTCAAGAATATAGTTAGAGTGATTAGAAATATCAACACTATAACGGGAACTTAAAATGCCCATCTCTAAAAGTAGTAACTCTTCCACAGCAAATCTTCTTTTAGCATTTTCTAAATTTCTGTCATCACTGGGAAAGTGAATGTTTTTAAGAGCTAATATTCTACTCATAAGCTTGTATTTAAAAAGAATCTCATTTGGAATATTTTCAAGAAAAATTTTAGAGAACTCATTAAAAAATATTTGAATATATTTTCTTAACATATTTTGTGAGATATCTATTGTACTGCTATAAATAGGTAGGATTTCACCTTTATAAAAACTTGTATTTTGAGCAGAAACTAATTTAAATTCAGGATTAACCATTTTTAGCCCAAAGTTACTATGTTTAATAGTTCCGATAAAATAATATTCAGAACCTGATTTTAAAACTTTAGAAATATATGGGGAACTGAACCAGGTAAGTTCAACTATTCCACTACCATCAGATATAGTAGCTCTAACAAGATTTTTCTTAGTTGGAGAGTGTGAAAGGTTAATATTAATGACCTCACCTTTGATAACAGTATATTCATTATCTTGAACTTCTGAAATAGGTTTCATATTAGTTCTATTATCATAACTTCTAGGAAAATAATAAAGCAAATCATAGATACTATTAATTCCTAGTTTTTTTAATTTTTTTAAAAATTTGAAATCCTTATCAGTAAATTTAGAAAAAGTAATATCTGAAAAAGGCTTGTGAAGTATAGAATAAGTATTCATATTAGTGAAAATTCACCTCCTAGATTAAAAAAATATTTTATAAGTTTATTATATATCATAATTATTTAAAAAGGTGTCCAAAAATTAATTTGAACACCTTTTATATTTATTTTGCGTAATCTACAGCTCTAGTTTCTCTTAAAATTGTAACTTTAATTTGACCAGGATACTGCATAGTTTCCTCTATTTTTTTAGCCATTTCTCTAGCCATTATAGTAGATTGATCATCACTAATAATTTCAGGATTAATAACTATTCTAATCTCTCTTCCAGCTTGAATTGCAAAAGATGATTCAACACCATCAAAAGATTTTGCAATCTCTTCAAGGGATTCTAATCTTTTAATATAAGTAGAAAGAGTTTCTCTTCTTGCTCCAGGTCTTGAAGCAGAGATGGCATCTGATGCTTGAACTAAGATAGCTTCAACAGATTCAAATTCAACTTCATTATGGTGAGCAGCAACTGCATTAAGTACAACTTGCTTTTCTCCAAATTTCTTTAAGAATTCAGCACCAATTAAGGCATGAGAAGTTTCAATATCATGATCTAATACTTTACCTACATCATGTAAAAGTCCAGCTCTTTTTGCAATTTCAGTATCTGCACCAATTTCAGCAGCAATATTAGCTGAAAGTTTAGCAACTTCAATTGAGTGAACTAGGATATTTTGTCCATAACTTGTTCTGAATTTTAATTTTCCAATAGTTTTAACAATTTCAGGATGCATACTAGAAATACCTAACTCAATAAGAGCAGCTTCTCCTGAATCAATAATATCTTTTTCAACTTCTTTTTGAGCTTTAAGAACAATCTCTTCAATTTTTCCAGGATGAATTCTTCCATCTGTAATTAATTTTTCAATTGCAAGTCTAGCAGTTTCTCTTCTAACAACATCGAAA
Organism: uncultured Fusobacteriaceae bacterium; assembly: GCA_947072715.1. Next base: position 2,935 of record CAMTJB010000103.1, read on the forward strand.
CTTGATAAAACAACAGCTTCAGGAGTATCATCAATAATAATGTCAACACCAGTTAAAGCTTCGATAGCTCTGATATTTCTACCTTCTCTACCTATAATTCTACCTTTCATTTCATCGTTTGGTAAAGTAACAACTGAAACAGTTGCATCTACAACATATTCTGCTGAAGCTTTACTAATACAGTTAGAAAGGATTCTTTTTGAAATTCTTTCTTTTTCATCTTCTAGTTTATGTTCAAACTCTTTTATAGCAATAGCTGTGTCATGAGTAAGTTCATTTTTAAGCTTAGCCATGAAAATCTCTTTTGCTTCAGATTTTGATAAACCAGCAATTTTTTGAAGTTCAACTTCTTGTTGTTGTCTGATTTTTTCAATATCTTGTTTTTTTTCTTCTAAATTCATAGAAATATTTTCAAGCTCATGTGATTTTAATTCAAGCTTTTCAATTTTTCCATCAAGAGCTTCCTCTTTTTTTGCAAGTCTACTCTCTTTCTGTAATAATTCATTTTTAGAATTTTTAATATCTCTTTCTGCTTCTTCTTTTAAAAGATAGATAGATTCCTTAGCTTTAAGTTCTAATTCTTTCTTCATAGCAGCAGCTTCTTTTTCTGTAGATTCTAATATCTCTTTAGATTTTATTTGAGATTTCATAACTTCATCTTCTAGATTATTAAGGTCAGCTATTTTTTTATCAATAACAGACTTTTTATAAATCATAGAAAAAATTATGGCAGCAGAAATAAAACCAGTACTCATTAATATAAAAAGTGTCATATTTTTTTCCTTTTAATAATTTTTTAGTTAAATTTATTAACTGCTTCCTCTTCTGTTTCATATATTTCAAATAATTCATCTAATCCAACCATTTCAAAAATAGTCTTGATATGTTCATTAAGTTTAACAAGTTTAATATCCCCACCTGCATTTTTAACTATTTTAAGTTTTCCTCTTAAAATTCCCATAGCTAAACTATTAATGTGAACTAAATCTTCAAAATCGATTATAAATTTTACTGTGTCGGCTTCAACTAATTTAGATATTCTATCTTTTAGCTTAGGTGCAACTAAAGCATCTAACTCACCTATAATTTTAATAACCTTAATATCATTTAGGTTTTTTTCAACAATTTCAAAATCTACTGTCATTTAATTATTAACCTCCCTTAGTTTTTTTTCTACTTTAAAGATGGTACCGTTGATTTTTTTTTCAATTTTAAAATCATCAGCTATAGCTCGGGCTAGAAAAAGGCCCATTCCCCCCTCTTGTTTGCTAATCTTTGTTTCGTCAAAGCCTAGTCCATTATCTTCAACAAGAAGTCGTATACTATCATTAGATTTACTAATTTCAATAATAATGTCTCCAGGTTGATATTGATATCCATGCTCAACAACGTTTGTAGCTAGTTCATCAACAACTGATAAAAGTTGAAAAACCTCTTTAGGATCAATATGATGAAGTTCTAGGTAAGTTTTGACAAGAGCTCTAATAAGTGCCAGATTTTCTAAAGACGAAGGGATATTAATTTTTACTTCATTCTTTTTTAACATTACTTATCCCCTTTTTGTCGAATATCAATTATTTCCCACTTGTTATTTAAGAATTTATATGTGATTTCAAAATAAATAGTTACCCCATTAGCAAGAAAAGCTATAGTATTAATAGCTGTATTGTTTGTAAAAATAGGGTTTGAGTAAAGAATATCAACATTTGTAAAATCAGTGTTTTCAAGCTCATTTAAAACGTAATTATTTTTAAGATTATTATTAAAAAAAGGCTTTAATTTATCTATATTTCCGTTCTTTAAATGAAATTTAAACTGACTTAATTGTGTAGTAAGAACAACTCTATCTTTATCTTCCAACGATCTATTTGAAATGTTAGAACAAGCAGTTAATAAAACAGTAAAAATTAGAATTAAAAGTCTTTTTAACATAATCTAACTCCCATAAATTTACTTAATTAAATAATATCATACAGTGGCTATTTTATCAAGGATTGATTCAAAGATATTCCTATAATTTGTTTAAAATATCAGCAATAATTTCCGATTCAGAAAGTTCATCCAAATTATACCATATATAATCTTT
>CAMTJB010000104.1 GCA_947072715.1 uncultured Fusobacteriaceae bacterium
ATTACCAAAAGATAAATGGATTTAGAATTTATAGACATAAAAAAATGAATATCAAATTAGAAAAAATATCAATATAAGATAAAAAGTTGAAGAGAAGATAAAAATTAAATAAAAGATATAAAAAGAATCCTAAGCATTATTTATTTTCATAAATACTTAGGATTCTTTTTATTTATACATAAAAATTTTTTGTAAAAAAATAAATATAAAAAATCCTGTACCTAAAAAATATTAAGTACAGGATTATTATTATATGTATTGATTGTATAAAGTAACTATAATTGAATCGTTGAGTCTAAATTATAATTAGTCTTCTCTACAAATCTTTTGCTCTTTAGCAATTCTTTCAACTTCAGAAGCAACAATCTCAGGAACTCTCTTATCGAAAGCACCAGGAATGATGTATTCCTCAGTTAATTCCTCTTCTTTAATAACATTAGCTATAGCAACAGCACAAGCCATTTTCATCTCTTCAGTTATCTTTTTAGATTTAGCTCTTAAAGCTCCTTTAAATAGACCAGGGAAAGCTAATACGTTATTAACTTGGTTAGGATAATCTGATCTTCCAGTTCCCATAATTCTGATACCAGCTTTTTTAGCTACTTCAGGCATAATCTCAGGTGAAGGGTTTGCCATAGCAAAGATTACAGCATCTTTATTCATAGTTCTAGCCATTTCTTCAGTTAAACAGTTAGCAACAGAAACACCAACGAATACGTCAGCACCTTTGATTGCGTCAGCTAAATAACCAGATTCTTTATTAGGGTTAGTTAATAAAGCTAATTCTTTATGTAAGAAGTTATAAGAATCTACTTTGTCACTTGTAAGAATACCATCTTTATCTAAGATTAAGATTTCTCCAACACCAAGTTGGTTTATTAATTTACAAATAGAAGAACCAGCAGCTCCAGCTCCATTGATAACAACTTTAGCTTTCTTTAAATCTTTTTTCATTAATTTAAAAGCATTTATAAGTCCTGCAACAACAACAATAGCAGTTCCGTGTTGATCATCATGGAAAACAGGGATATCTAATTCATTTTTTAATCTTGTTTCAATTTCGATACATCTAGGTGCAGATATATCCTCTAAGTTAATCCCTCCAAAAGAAGGTGCTAAGTATTTAATAGTTTTAATAATCTCTTCTGTATCTTTAGTATCTAAGCATATAGGAAAAGCATTAACATCAGCAAACTCTTTAAGAAGTATACATTTTCCTTCCATAACTGGCATAGCAGCAGCAGGACCAATGTCTCCAAGACCTAAAACAGCAGTACCATCAGTGATAACAGCTATCATATTTCCACGAGCAGTGTATTTATAAGAATCATTTGGATTTTTTTGAATTTCTAAACAAGGTTGAGCAACACCTGGAGAATAAGCAAGAGAAAGTTCTTCTTTATTAGTAACTCTAACTTTAGAAATAACCTCTATTTTTCCAGCATGTTCTGCATGCATCTTTAGTGATTTTTGATAAACGTCTGACATATAATCATCTCCCTAATCATAATTGTGTACTTAATTTTATCATAAATTACCAATAAAAAGCTATATATATTTTGATTTAAAGAAAAAAGATAGACAAAACAAAAACTATGTACAACATTTAAAAAATGCGGTACATAGTTTTCAAAAAAGTTAATTTTATTGTTGATGAGAAAGTAAAATATTACTTCTCTTCTCTATTCCATTGAGCTTGACCTTCAGAGTATAAATCTCCTCCGAAAGTATCATTAATAACAACTGCAGGGAAATCTTCAACATAAAGTTTTCTTATTGCTTCAGCACCTAAGTCCTCATAAGCAATAATTTCAGCACTTTTTATTGATTTAGCGATTAGAGCAGCAGCCCCACCTGTAGCAGCAAAATAGATAGCTTTGTTTCTTAAGATAGCTGATTTAACTCCAGCATCTCTTTGACCTTTTCCAATCATACCTTTTAGACCTTGATCTAAAAGAGTTGGAGCATATGGGTCCATTCTGTAACTTGTAGTAGGTCCAGCACTTCCAATAACTTGTCCAGGTTTAGCTGGCGTAGGTCCAACGTAGTAAACAATTTGTCCTTCTACGTTAAATGGTAATTCTTTTCCTTCTTCAAGAAGCTTAACAAGTCTTGCATGTGCAGCATCTCTAGCTGTATAAATATATCCTGTAATTAAAACTGTGTCTCCAGTTTTTAACTTTGATGTTTGTTCAATAGTTAAAGGTGTAGTTACTTTGATCATAAAAAATCCTCCTAAAATATTTAAAGTGAGTTAATTAAAATTAAAGAATAACTTCTTTGTGTCTAGCTGCGTGACAGTTTAAGTTAATAGCAACTGGAAGCGACGCAAAGTGGCAAGGATAAGTTTCAACTTTAACAGCAATAGCTGTAGTAGCTCCACCTAAACCAGAAGGCCCAACACCAGTTTTATTAATAAGTTCTAATAATTCCTCTTCAAGTTTTGCATTGATAGGATCAGGACTCTTGTCATCAGCTTTTCTCATAAGAGACTCTTTTGCAAGCATAGCAGCTTTTTCAAAGCTTCCACCAATACCAACACCAACAATAATTGGAGGGCATGGATTTCCACCAGCATTTTTAATTGTTTGAACAACTAACTCTTTAATACCTTTAATACCATCGGCAGGTCTAAGCATTTTTACAGTACTCATATTCTCAGAACCTCCACCTTTTGGAGCAACAATAATTTTAACTTTATCAGAACCTGGAACAAGTTTAGTGTGAATAACAGCAGGAGTGTTATCTTGAGTATTTACTCTATCTAAAGGATGTCTAACTACAGAGTTTCTTAAGTACCCGTTTTTGTAACCTCTTCTAACTCCTTCGTTAACAGCAGCATAAATGTCACCGTTTATTTTAACTTCCGTACCTATTTCAAGAAAAATAACAACAAGTCCTGTATCTTGGCACATAGGAACCGATTCGTTCATTGCAATTTCATCATTTTTAATAATTTGCTCTAAAATGTTTTTAGCAACTGAAGATTCCTCTTTAGCATGAAATTCTTTTAATTTCCCTATAACATCATTTCCAATGTAGTAGTTTGCTTCGATACAAAGTCTTTCAACTTCACTAGTTACTTTTTCCATATCTAATTGTTTCATAATTTCCTCCACAAAAATATAGTATTAAACTTACTTTAAATATATAAAGTAGCAAGGCATCATGCCTTGAGTAAAACCCTTAACGGTATTACAATATTATTATAATACTTTTTACAATAAAATTTTAATATAATTTTATTATAAAGAATGTGTGCATATATAACTTTAATATATAAATCAATACAGAATATTTTAAATCAAGACTATTATTTTTTTAATTTTATTTTCATTAATAAATCTCCAGCTTTAACTTCCCCTTTAGCAACAACTTCAATATGGTCAACGATATCCATATTAGTTATGATAATTGGAGTTTTTACAGATGGAGCATTGTTAGTTAAAAACTCTAAATCATATTTTACTAACTCTTGTCCAACTTTTACTAAAGTGTTGCTTTCGCATACTCTTGTAAATCCTTGTCCTTTTAATTGTACAGTATTAATTCCAAAGTGAACTATCATTTCAAGTCCGTTAGAAACCTCAAAACTAACAGCATGGTTAGTATCAAAGATATCAACATCTCCGTCTACAGGAGCAAAAACTGATCCATTTGATGGTTCGATTGCGCATCCGTCTCCGATCATTCTTTGAGCAAAAGCTTCATCTGGTACTTCAGATAAATCAATTACTTTTCCGTTTAAAGGTGAATAAATATTAAACCACTCTTCCGCTTTGTCCTTCTTTAAAAAATCAAATAACCCCATTTTCATCCTCCTAAAAAATATAATAAACTTAAATTTATTACTAATGCGTGATACCACATTTTTTCATACTTTGTTTGATAAATCAAGTGTTTTTTTATTAAAAAAAAGAAAAAACCTTTGACAATTGAATAATAAATAGAGTATATTGTAGATGTAAAATAAATTAGCACTCACTACGAAAGAGTGCTAACAAAAAAAGGAGTGGATATTTATGTCTGAAAAGAAATTTACTGAAAACTGTCTTTTAGCTTTTGATGATGCTCAAAAGCTAGCAGCACAGTATAAACAACAAAATATAAAATGTGAGATATTAGCCTTGGTATTATTGAAAAATGATAATGGATTAATAACTAAAATAATTGAGAGAATGGATATTAATAGAAATTATCTTGTAACAAAATTAGAAGGAGTAATCTCTAAATTTCCACAAGTTCAATCTATAGGTGGAAATGAAATTGGACTAGACGCAATAACACATAGGGTTATTGTTGTTGCAGAAAAAATAATGTCTGAAATGGGAGATTCATATTTGAGCGTTGAGCATTTATTTATCGCTCTATTAAGAGAGTGTAGCACAATTAAATCTTTAGGAATTGACGAGAAAAAATTTGTAGAATTACTTACACAGGTTAGAGGAAATAAAAAAATAAATAGCTCAAACCCTGAGTCAACTTATGAAGTTTTAGAAAAGTATGCAAAAGATTTAGTAGAACTTGCAAGAGCTGGGAAAATAGATCCTATAATAGGAAGAGATAGTGAAATTAGAAGAGCAATACAAATAATTTCAAGAAGAACTAAGAATAATCCAATATTAATAGGTGAGCCTGGAGTAGGAAAAACTGCTATTGCAGAAGGATTAGCTCAAAGAATATTAAATGGTGACGTTCCAGAATCATTGAAGAATAAGAAAATATTTGCCTTAGATATGGCTGCACTTATTGCAGGAGCAAAATTCCAAGGTGAATTTGAAGAGAGATTAAAAGCAGTTTTAAAAGAGGTTGAAGAGTCTTGTGGAGATATAATACTATTTATAGATGAGATTCATACAATTGTTGGAGCAGGAAGAAGCCAAGGTGCAATGGACGCTGCAAATATATTAAAACCTATGCTTGCAAGAGGTGACGCAAGAGTGATAGGAGCTACAACTTTAGATGAATATAAGAAGTATATAGAGAAAGACCC
>CAMTJB010000105.1 GCA_947072715.1 uncultured Fusobacteriaceae bacterium
TTCACATCTATAAAACCTGAAGATATGGAAGCTTTCATGGGTGGAGAGATGGAAGATATAAGAACTAATTCATATGATATGGTTTTAAATGGGTCTGAAATAGGTGGAGGTTCTATAAGAATTTTCAATCCTGAGATTCAAGCAAGAGTATTCGAAAAATTAGGACTATCTTTTGAAGAAGCTAGAGAAAAATTTGGTTTCTTTATAGATGCATTTAAATATGGTGCACCACCTCACGGAGGACTAGCATTTGGAATTGATAGATGGTTAATGGTTATGTTAAAAGAAACATCTATAAGAGACGTAATTCCATTCCCTAAAACAAATAAAGGGCAATGTTTAATGACTGAAGCACCAAGTAAAGTTGATGAAAAGCAATTAAAAGAATTATCTTTAGAATTGCTAAAAGAGAACAAGTTTTAATAGCTATAAAACAATAAAAACGTTTCATAAGAACTTAAATGGAACGTAAAATTTCAAAAATAGACATAAAATAAAAAATAAGATCAAATTATTAAAAAAAGGTTGAAAAATAAAAATATTAATGCTATAATTCCATTAAATAAAAGGAAATCTGACTTACACGCTATTTTCAGGAGGTTTTGGGCCTAATGTCGTCTAGGGGACCGGCGCTGTTATCTTTAGTTCAGGGAAATCACGAAACTTATAGTTTACGGATCCTGTATTTAGATAGTAACTGGTTACCACCGTATTTTACTGGCGACTAAAACCGTAATGAAGGCGGTAAGTTGGATCTTTTAGATGGGAACTTAGTTCCCTTTTTTTATTTAAAAACAATTATTAGGTTTTAAACTTGAGGAGGATGTTTTGATAAAAATTATCGATAAACAAATTTCTGAAATTTTCGGAAATGTTGTAAATAAAATATATGGTGAATACAATTTAAAACCAGTTGAGATTGCAGTTGCAACAAATGAAAAATTTGGTGATTTTCAAACTAATATAGCTATGATGAATTCTAAAATAATAGGGAAAAACCCTAGAGTTATAGCTGAAGAGATTTTAAACGCAATCCCTGAAAATAATATAATAGAAAAATTAGAGATAGCTGGACCAGGATTTATAAATATATTCTTAAAAGATGAATTTTTAGGAGATTATATTAAAAAATCAACAACAGAAGGGATAGATTTCTCATTCTTAAATAGAGAAGGAGAGGTTGTAATAGATTTTTCATCTCCTAATATAGCGAAAAGAATGCATATAGGACATTTAAGATCTACAATAATAGGAGAGTCTATTAAAAGAATATATAACTATTTAGGTTATAATACTGTTGGAGACAATCATATAGGTGATTGGGGAACTCAGTTTGGTAAACTAATAATAGGATACAGAAAATGGTTAAATCCAGAAGCATACAAGGAAAATGCTATTGAAGAGTTAGAAAGAGTTTATGTTGAATTTTCTAGACTAGCAGAAGAGGATCCTAGCATGGAAGAGGAAGCAAGATTAGAACTTAAAAAGCTTCAAGATGGAGATGAAGAGAATACAAGATTATGGAAAGAGTTTATTCAAGTTTCATTAGATGAGTATAATAAACTTTATAGAAGAATGGATGTAACTTTTGATACATACAATGGAGAGTCTTTTTATAATAACATGATGCAAAGTGTTGTAGATGAACTTATGGAAAAAGAGATAGCTAGAGTAGATGAAGGTGCTAAAGTTGTTTTCTTTAATGAAGATGAAAAATTAAATCCTTGTATAATCCAAAAGAAAGATGGAGCATTTTTATATTCAACATCTGATATCGCAACAATAAAATACAGAAGAGCAACTTATAATATAAATAAGTTAATATATTTAACTGATGAAAGACAACAAGATCACTTTAGACAATTTTTTAGAATAACTGAAAAATTAGGATGGAATGTAGAGAAACACCATGTTTGGTTTGGAATAATGAGATTTGCTGACGGAGTATTTTCAACAAGAAAAGGTAATGTTATAAGACTTGAGCAGTTATTAGATGAAGGAAAAAGAAGAGCTTATGATGTTGTAAATGAAAAAAATCCTACGTTATCAGAGGAAGAAAAAAATCAAATCGCAGAGGTTGTAGGAGTAGGAGCTATAAAATATGCAGATTTATCTCAAAATAGACAGAGTTCTATAATATTTGAATGGGATAAGGTTTTAAGCTTTGAAGGAAATACAGCTCCTTATTTACAGTATTCATATGCTAGAATAAAATCAATAATAAGAAAAGCAGAATCAGAATCTTATAAAGTTGATTTAAATACTAAAATGATATTTAAATCAGGAACAGAAAGAACATTAGCTCATCATTTAACACTGTTTAACGATATGGTTTTAAAAGCATCTGAAGGATGTAAGCCTAATCTTATTGCAGATTATCTTTTTGAACTTTCTAAAAAATTCAACAGTTTTTATAATAGTTGCCCAATATTAAATCAAGAGAAGCCAGTTTTAGAGTCAAGATTATTATTAGCTTCATTAACAGCAGAAACAATCCAAAAAGGGTTGGCACTATTAGGAATAAAAACATTAGAAAGAATGTAAAAGAAAAGGCTGCAATGCGCAGCCTTTTCTTTCTGTAAAAAAATATAGTAAAAACAGCATTTTAGATTTCTAAGGAGAAAACTTATGGTGGCAATTGAAAATATAGTTATAGTAACGGGGATAAGTGGTGCTGGAAAAACAACAGTTTTAAATATGTTGGAAGATTTAGGATATGTGACAATGGATAATCTACCTTGTAGAATAGGAAACTTTATTTTAGATACTTATACTAAGCAAGGGAATATCCAAGAATCACAAAAATTAGCAATCGGGATGGATATTAGATCTTTTGAAAATATAACTGAATATATTCTTTTTATAAAAAAAATAAAAAGAATAAGCAAGAAATTTGAGATTATATTTATTGAGGCTGAAGATGATATTTTATTAAATAGATACAATCTTACAAGAAGAAGACATCCTTTAAATAGAAAAACATTAGAAGAAAGTATAAGAAATGAAAAAGAAATAATGAGTCAGATAAAAGAAAGTGCAACTTTCCTTATTGATAGTTCATATATTACAGCAAAGGAACTAATTGAAAAAGTTCTAGAAAGAGTAGAGATAAAAAATGACGATGTCACTAATATGACTGTACATATTGAATCATTTGGTTTTAAATATGGAATTCCTAAAGACGTGGACTTAATTTTTGACGTTAGATTTTTACCTAATCCTTATTATGTAAAATCTTTAAAAGAAAAGACAGGTAATGATAAAGAGGTTGAAGAATACGTAATGGCAAAAGAAGTATCACACCAATTTAAAGATAAATTGTTCGATATGATTAACTTCTTAATACCTAATTTTATTAAAGAGGGAAAAAAGCATATAACAATAGGAATAGGTTGTAGTGGAGGGAAACATAGATCAGTAACTTTTGTTAACCTTTTAGAAAGAGAGTTGTTAAAGTATAACAATTTAAGAGTTTTTAAAACTCATAGAGAGGAAGAGAGAGGGCATTGGAAAAGTTAAATTTTATTAATAATGTATTGCTTGTAGAAAAATTAAAAGATATACCGGAACATCCAGGTGTTTATTTAATGAAAAGTAACACAAAAATTATATATGTTGGAAAAGCTAAAAATCTAAAAAATAGAGTTTTATCATATTTTTCTAAAGAATCAGAGAGTATTAAAACAAGAGAGTTAGTAAAAAATATAGATGATATTGAATATTTCTTGTGTAATACAGAGGTTGATGCTCTTATTTTAGAGAATAATTTAATAAAAAAATATTCTCCAAAGTACAATATAGCTTTAAAAGATGAAAAGACGTATCCTTATTTAAAATTAACAAGGGAAAAATTCCCTACTTTAAAATCTATAAGAACCACAAAAGAGCTTGATAATAAAAATGGAATATATTTTGGTCCATATCCTATGGGAATTTATAATTTAAAAAAAACGATAATAAGAATTTTTAAAATAAGAGACTGTAATAGGGATATGAATAAGAAGTATCAAACTCCTTGTCTAAAATATTATATGCATTTTTGTACAGGACCTTGTGTATATAAAGATAAAGAAAAAGAATATGCAGAAATGGTAGAAGGCGCAATAAAGATATTAAAAGGTGAGGGAAAATCTTATATAATTCAACTAGAAGAAAAAATGAAATTAGCAGCAGAAGAAATGAAATTTGAAGAGGCTATAACATATAGAGGACAAATTCAAGAGATAAAAGGTGTTCTTATAAACCAAATTATTGATTATAAGAAAAATATAGATGAAGATTATATAAGTTTTAAAGTTATTAATGATAATATTTTTATTGTTGTTATAGGTTGTAGAGAAGGTAAAATTATAAATAAAGTAAGTTATTTAATTTCTATTAAAGATAAAATTTATGGTGATTTAAGAGAATTAGTTTTAATAAATTATTATTTAAACAATACCCCTCCTAAAAATATCATTATAGATTATGATTTAGAAAATTTTGAAGAAACTTTAAAAGAGTGGTTATTTAAAAACTACGATGTAAATGTTACTTTTTATTATCCGAAAATAAAAAGCAGAAGAAGAGAGATATTGGATATGACTCAACTTAATTTACAGAAAGATATAGAGAGCTATTATAGAAAAAAAGAGGTTGTAGAAAACGGTCTTAAAGATATTTATAAAGTATTAAGATTAAAAAATTTTCCAAGAAGAATAGAATGTTTTGATATATCTAACATACAAGGGAAAGATGCAGTAGCTTCTATGAGTGTAGCTATTGAGGGGATAACAAAGTCTAAAGAGTATAGAAAATTTAAAATTAATTCTATAGATACTCCAGATGATTTTCAAATGATGAGAGAGGTTATAACAAGAAGATATTCTAAACTTAAAAAAGAAGAGTTTCCTGATATGATTTTAATAGATGGAGGACTTGGACAAATAAATGTTGTA
>CAMTJB010000106.1 GCA_947072715.1 uncultured Fusobacteriaceae bacterium
CTGTCATAACAGCTTGAGGTGAAGACCCTGTTCCAACAGTATGTTTTCCAACTAAATCAGTTCTTATAATTGGAGAAACACCATCATTTTTAGAAATTAATACAGCAAAACCTCCTACAAGATCCTCTAAAATAGGCAACCCTTTTTTCACGTGATCCTTTCCATTCATTCCAAGTTTAGCTGTAGCTCCACCTGCAACAATAACAACATTATTATATGTTCCTGCAGCTACAAGAGAAGCTCCATTAATAAGTGCATGAGTAGGAGCGGCACAGAATCCTCTTAAATCTGATCCAGTTGCATTTACAGCACCACATAGCTCAGCTATTGATTTTGCAAAGTTTCCTCCACCTCTCTGATTCATATCTCCACAAGCTTCTTCTGAACACTCTATTACATAGTCAACTTCTGATGGATCTAACCCACATCTTAGCGTTAATTGTCTAAATGCAATTACACCTGAAGCTTTTACTACTAAATTTTCAAAAATTACATGTGCATTAAGATTTACATCTATATCATGAGCTCTTTTTACACATCCAACTAATATATCGTTATTGTATATCTCTTCACAATGCTCTAATTTTATTGCATTTTCAATTTCAGGTAGGGGAACTCCTTTTATCTTTTTAAAGTCTTCCTCTATAAAAAGTTCTGAGTTTCTACATTTTTCTACCATTTGTGCTGCAAATTTCTCTTCTAAAAGCACTAAATCAAATACATCTGAAATTTTTAACATAGCTATAAATTCATCTTGAGGCACTAATTCCCCTGTTTTTCCAATTCTTTTTCCAGGAACTTTAACGTCCATCCATGTTTTTCCTAAAGCTTTCAGCTCATTTGGAGTAATATTACCAATATAAGTCTGATTAGGGGGATATGACAATATATCCTCATAAGTTCTGTAATGATTTTTTATAACTTTCAAATATTCAGAGTCAGGATTTATTAACTTCTCCATTGTCTGAGTAGTTCCGTTATGAAGTATCATATCAGGAGTGTGAATTAATGTGTATGCAGCATTTTTTAAAACAGCGTAGTTCATTTTACAATTCCTCCTATTAAATTAAGAGAATTATCTTCTAAGCTCTTGAGAATAACACTTTACTCTCAGAGCTTATAGTGATAATTCTCCAAAATTTATAATATTTTATTTTTCAAATACAGTTTGCTCTATAACTGGTGTCGTTAAAGCTTTTAATGCTCTTTCAACTATTTTTCTTCTTAATTTTTTCTCTTCCTCAGGCTCTAAATTAGGGTTTCCTAGAGGATAAGGAATAGCCACAGCTGGAACAATTCTATTAGCTCCAACAGTTAATGAAATTGGTACAACTGTACAAATGTGCACAACTGGGATTCCTGTTGCTTCAATTGCTTTTACCATCGTTGCTCCACAACGAGTACAAGTTCCTCAAGTAGATGTTAATATAACTGCGTCAACACCTTCAGAAACTAATTTCATTGCAAATTCACTAGCAAATGCTTTTGAATTTTTAACAGAGGTTCCGTTACCAACTGTTGTATAGTAATAAGGGAAAATAGATCCTATAACCCCTTCCTTTTCTAAATCTTTCAATACGTCCACAGGTAATACTCTATTTTGATCTGCATTAGCATAAACTGGATCATATCCACCATGGGCTGTTTCTCCCATGTTATCAATAGAATACTCTCCATACTTTGAAGCTGAAGATGATTCAATTCTATCTGGATTTCCTTTAGGAACAATCCCTCCTGAAGTTACAAGAGCTATTTTAGCTTTTGATAAATCTAATATTTCTTTTCCTGGTTCCACTCTATCAAAATTAGGCATAGGATATTCTGTTATAAACTCTTGTCCTGAAAGTTTTTTAACTAACATTTCTACTGCTCTTGTTGCTCCATTCTTTTCGGCAAAGTAATTTCTTCTTACACCTTTAGGAATATAGCAATCAACTTCAGGAGACCCTATTTCTATTTTTTTTGCCATTTTTAAAGCTAATGTTGTAATTTTAGGTAAAGCCTCTCTCATACCTACTGCTGAATCTTTTGTTGAAACTATGTAAATATCTTTTCTAAACATATCTACACCTGGATTTTCTATATACATTCCTGAGATAACTGGAATTTTTAATTCCTCTTGTACTGCTTTCGCAATAGTTCCACATGCTACCCCATATCTTCCCGCATTAAATGCAGGACCTGCTATAAATATATCAGGATTTTGTCCTTTTATCATTTCCAATATTTTAGGTAAAGCTACATCTAAATTTTCATTAAAGTATGAATCTCCACAAACAATCGTTGCGACTATTTCAGCTTCATCCTTTAACAGTCCTTGTAGTCCCTGTCCTGGTCCTACTACACCAATTCTAAGTTCAGGTTCGATGTGTGCCATCTCCTCTCCACCTACATTGGCGAAAAACTGATTTAAATAGTGAACTACTTTCAATTTTGCCATTTTTCCTCCTAATTTTAAGATCAACAAAATTCAAACAATAGATAACTGCTTCTGCTGTCAAATTAGTATTTACAATGCTCTGTTCTTATTTTTTTCATCTCTTCAGAAATTCCATCAACATCTAGAACCATTTCCATCATACCAATTTGCTCATCGTATACAGTTGGATCAACCGATTCTTTAAACTCTTGCTCAAGAGCGTGATATGCTTTAAGTCCTAACTCTACTCCAGCTAGTGCTCCTGCATAAGTCGGATCTCCAATTGTTACTGTTTCTGCTGCTAGACCTGCAGCTTCAGCTTCGGCAGCTCCGAAAACAACCACTATGTTTTCGCCACCATGCTCATCTACTAAATTTTTAATTCTTTTTTGATTTTCCAAATCCATCGCACCTGCTGCCGTTCAGACAAAGCATTCTGTAGCTGCGAATAAAACTTCAACGTTTCCAGCTGTTAATACACATTCTTTTATTGCTTCACCAGGAATACCATCTCTATCCCCAATGATAACAACTTTTTTATTTTCAAAAATGTTCATTGTTTCCTCCTTAATATAATTTCTATTTTTTTATTTTCAAAAATTTTTATTAATTCAAACTAATCATTTTCGATCACTATTAATCGCGATTAATAGTGATTTAGTAAAATTTTGCTGATAACTTATTAAATCCTAACTCATTTGTAGCACCTGTAATTACTTGAATTTCAGCTTCTATTGACCCATCTGGTCTTAAAGAACCATCAAATCCACCTGCTATCTTATCTGTATAGTTTAGAGTTCCAATTACTTTATCCATTGGAGGTAAAACTATTACTTCATTAGCATTACCACCTGTAACAACAGCGTTTGCTGATACGTCTGCATCTGCAAGTGATTGAGATGAACCATCTCTTCCTGCATATTCATCAGTTACTATTACAGTTTTAACACCTTCTGCTTCAATTTTTTTACAATTCATAATAAGGTCTGTATCTGGATTTCCAAATCCTTCTTGAGAAACTATTGCTCCATCTAAACCTAATTGCTTGCAAAGTTTAGCTGTCCAATCAGAAGATCTCATTTTATCAGCAAGGAATACATTTTCATTTGTTATAATAACTCCTAAGAAATTTATCTCTTTTCCATGCTTTTCATAAAGTGATTTTATAATTGGATTATTCAGATGATGATAAGTTGTATTTTTATCACAAGCTGATACACAGTTCCCACTTACTATTGCCCCATCCATTATCTCTGTAGGATATAATAAAGTTGGAACAATTTTTTTCGCATCTACACCATAAACATATGTATCATGTAATAATCCTTGAGTTTGTAGCATATATACATATCCTACTTTAGGTAACTCTGGATATTGGCTAGCCTGCTCAAAAACTGGTTTTGTTTCATAAACTTCAACTGAATCTGGTTTTAAATTTTTTGATAATTCTCCAAAATATGTAGCTACTTTAAACCCAGCCATTCTAGCTGCAGCTTCATATTCATACTGATTTAATCCAACAGCTGGCTCTATAACAAGACAAACATTATTTAATTTTGAAAAAGGTGTATATTCAGAACCTGTCCCTTTCATATCAACAATACCCTCTTGAAATCCAACTATTTTTCCACAAGTTACTACAGCAGTTCCCTCTAAAACATGGGTAACTCCCTCGCCTACAGTATCTACTTTAGCTATAACTCCTGGAAATATTCCACCTCTTCCTGAAACCTTATATCTAGGTTGAACAACATCTTTCACAGGTGTAATTCTAATAGACTCTCCAGGTCTTGCTAATTCGATTTTTACATTCAAAATCTTCTCATCTTCTAAAACAATTTTTCTTACTTCATCACTATTAATAAACAACGTTCCATTCTCAATCTTTGACTTCGAACAAAATTCAATATTTTTAATAACAATGTTTCCAATTTCTAAACGCAAATTAATCCTACCTCCTTTTTAAAATATCTATTTTAATAAAAATTAAAAACTTTAATAGTAAAATTAATATTATAACGCTTTTCAACAATTATCTTATTACAATGCCTTCTTAATCATCTCTCTTATATTTTCAACTGTTGCATCATCTTTTGTTACTTCACAAACTTTTACACCATTGTTATAAATTGTAATTGTTGGTAATCCCATAATTTTTTCTCTAATTGCAAGTCTTCTTCCATTAGATGTATTAAATTTCATAAATTTAATTTTTCCTGTAAACTCCCCTTCTAATTCTACAATCTGTGGTAATAATGCTTGGCATGGTACACACCCTGTTGAAAAATAATCAACTAATACTAACTCCTTACTTTCAATAACGTGTGCATCAAAATTGTCCTTGTCTAACTCAAACATGTTTAATTCCTCCTATATATAAAAGTTTTGTAGATAACATTTTTAGAATAAACTCATTTATAAAAAATGAGTTTATTTTTTTAACACAACTATCAATCTTAACTGACTTTATTAATCTTTAAAATGTTCCGATATATATTTT
>CAMTJB010000107.1 GCA_947072715.1 uncultured Fusobacteriaceae bacterium
TAAAAAATGTAATGGATTCTTTTGCAGTAATTAGTAAAAATAATGATAATTTTAGAGTTGGAAAAAATATGAAGTATTCTCAAGATGTTAAATTAGATATTAATTTAGCTAGTAAAGGTGAGATTTTAGCAACAGGTTTATCAAGCAGTTATGTGGATAAAATTATTGATTATAGAGAGGTTACAGGTGGCTTTTTACAATTAAATGAGCTAAAAAGAATACCAGGAATAACTGAAAAAAATTATAAAAAAATATCTGAAAATTTAATAATAGATTCACTAGTTAAAAAAGAAAAATTATTGATTAATCAAAGTGATGAAAAAGACTTAAAATACTTTGGAATTTCTCCAAAAGTTATAAAAAAAATTATAAAGAGTAGAGAAAAAGATATTTATATAAATAACAATTTAGAATTAAAATCAGTTTTAAGTTCTGAAAAACTTTATAATGAGTTAAGAGATTCAGTTGATTATTCTTTATAGAATACTTTATGATAAACAATATAAAAAAATAGAAATTACAATTATGGATTGCTAAAAAAACTCTTATCAAACTTAGTAATAAAATAATATAAATAAAAAAATAAAGAGGAGGATATAATAAGAGAAAAGTCTCTTATTATTTAAGAAAAATGGATAGAATAGTTAGAGGATTAAGTAAAAATGCAAGATTCTTTTTAGTAGATACAACAGATGTAGTTAAGAAGGCTCAAGAGATACACCAATGCACACCAGGTGCTATATCAACATTTGGTAGATTTTTAACTGCTGGATTATTAATGGGTGCAACATTAAAAGGAGAGGATCTTTTAACGCTTAGAACAACAACTGATGGACTTGTAGGTCAAATGCTTTTAACAGTTGATGCAATAGGAAACATAAAAGGATATTTAGAAAATCCAAACGCAATATTACCAACAGTACAAGAAAGTTACGGAACTTTAGCTGACTTTTTAGGAAAAGGGACTTTAACAGTAATAAAAGATATGGGACTAAAAGAACCATATTCAGGTGTATCTGAAATGAATAGCAAAGATATAGCTAGAGATTTAGCTTATTATTACTATACTTCAGAGCAAGTTCCAACAGTAGTTTCTTTAGGTGTTAGTTTCACAAAAGAGGGAGAAATAGATTTTGCTGGTGGATATATGATTCAACTTCTACCAGACTCAGAAGAGGAGTTTATTGGAGCTTTAGAAGAGAAAATTCAAATGATGAGAAGTTTCACAGAGTTACGTAAAGGTGGAATGGATTTAGAGAGAATTATAAAGCTTATATATGAAGATGTAACAGATGAAACACATAAAAAATTAATTGAAAAATACGAAATATTAGAAGAGAAAAAAGTTCAATACTCTTGTAACTGTACAAGAGATAAATTTCATAACGGAGTATTATCTTTAAATAGAGCTCAAATAGATGAAATATTTGAAACTGAAGGTAAATTAGAAGTAGCTTGTCACTTCTGTGGAAAAACATATGAATTTAAAAAAGAGGATTTTGAAAAAGATTTTAATTAATATTTAAAGAGGGGAATTATGAAGCTAAAATTAGTTGATACTCATTGCCATTTAGATAATGTTCAGTATGATGAAGATAGAGAACTTGTTTTAAATGACATTCAAGAAAATATGGAGTTTATAGTTAATATAGGATATGACTTAAGTAGTTCTAGAAGAAGTATTGAGTTTGCTGAAAAATATAGTAATATTTATGCTACTATAGGACTTCATCCTACAGATATAGGAGATGAATGGAATCCAATCGTTTCTAATGCACTTTTAGAGATGGGAAAGAGTGAAAAGGTTGTTGCTATAGGTGAAATAGGATTAGATTACCATTGGATGACAAAATCTGAGTCAGTTCAAAAGCAATGGTTTAGAGAGCAGTTAGAGATAGCTAGAACTCTAAATAAACCAGTTGTTATACATACAAGAGAGGCAACAGAAGACACAGTTAAGATATTGAAAGAGTTTCCAGATTTAAGAGGAATAGTACATTGTTATCCAGGATCATATGAAACTGCTATGGAGATAATTGGGAACTATTATTTTGGGATAGGTGGAGTATTAACTTTTAAAAATTCAAAAAAAATGGTAGAAGTTGTAAAAAAAATACCTTTAGATAGAATAGTTATAGAGACAGATTCACCATATCTTACACCAGAACCTTATAGAGGAAAAAGAAATCTTCCCCAGTATGTTGAGTATGTAGTAAAAAAGATTGCTGAGATAAAAGAGATTCCAGTGGAAGAGGTAATAAAAATTACTAATCAAAATGCCAGAGATGTTTATAATATTAAATAGTTTAGGAGCTGATTCGAATGTTTATATATGCCCATAGAGGAGCAAGTGGATATGCACCAGAAAATACTATCTCAGCTTTTAAAAAAGCTATAGAGATGGGAGCTCAAGGTATAGAATTAGATGTACAATTTAGTAAAGATGAAGTTATAATGGTAATGCATGATGATACTCTTGATAGAACAACTTCTGGTTCAGGAAGATTAGAGGATTATACACTGAATGAATTAAAAAAACTAGATGCAGGTTCTTGGTTTTCTTCTGAATATAAAGGGGAAAAAATACCTACATTAGAAGAGGTAATAGAAATTTTACCTAAAAAATTTAAACTTAATATTGAGTTTAAGCCAGATAAAAAAAATGCTAAAAAAATAGCTGAGGAAGTCTATAGAATTTTAAAAAAATATAATTACTCTGAAAATGTAATTTTGTCATCTTTTTATCATGAAACTTTAAAGTATTATAGAGAACTAGACAAGGATATTCAAATGGGAATGCTCTTTGAATTTGATATGATAAACATATGTTTATACACAAAAAATAGTGGAATAAATCCAGTTTCATTAAACATAGCAAAAGAGTTTATTGATGAAAAATTTGTATCTGAGGCACATAATAATAATTTAAAAGTTGCAGTATATACGGTGAATAAAGTTGAAAAATTAAAAGAATTATTAAGAATTGGAGTAGATGAAATTTTTTGTAACTATCCAGACATTCTTAAATAGAAAATAAAAAGAGGTGCAGATATTTTTTAATATCTGCACCTTATATTATGGAAAAAATTATTTTTAATATTCAAAGGATATTATTTTATGAATTTATTAACTTTGTTTATAAATTCTATAGGATTCTTAAGAGGGAATCCTTCTATTAACATACCTTGAGTATATAAAATATCTGCTAAATCTGAAATTTCAGACTCATCAGTACTATTTTGAAGTTTTATAAATAATGGATGAGTTGCGTTAAGTTCTAAAACTTTTTCAGCTTTTACACCTTCATTTCCAGGAATTTCAGATAAAGTTTTTTCCATTTCTAAAGAAACAGGACCTTTAGAAGCGATAGAAACAACATTGTCACCTAAAGCATTACTAATTTTAACTTCTGAAATTTTATCTCCTAAAATTGTTTTTATTTTTTCTAAAAGAGTTTTATTTTCTTTTTCTAACTCTTTGTTTTTTTCTTTTTCTTCTTCAGTTTCTTCTAGTTGAAAATCAGAATCATTTATAGATTTAAATGATTTCTCTTCAAAAGTCATAATTGATCTAAGAGCAAATTCATCAATCTTATCAGTTAAAAATAAAACTTCGTAACCTTTAGAAATAAGAGTTTTCATTTTTGGATGTGATTTTAAAATTTCAATATCATCTCCAGCAGCATAGTAGATATCTTTCTGTTCAGATGTCATACCGTTAACATACTCTTTTAAAGTTATATATTTATCTTCTTTAGAAGATTTAAATATTAAAAGATTCTGAAGTTTGTCTTTATTCATTCCGTACATATCTTGAATTCCAAACTTGATACTTTTTCCAAAGTTTTCCCAAAGTTTAATATATTTATCTTTATTGTCTCTTATCATTTTTTCAAGTTCAGAGATAATTTTCTTTTCTAAATTCTTTGAAATGGTTGTTAGCTCGCTGTTTTTTTGTAAAATTTCTCTTGAAATATTAAGAGAAAGAGTATCGCAGTCAACTAAACCTCTGATAAAGCTAAAATGTTCAGGAATTAATTCCTCACATTTATCCATTATAAATACATTTTTTGTATATAATTGAAGCCCTCTTTTAAAATCTTTTGAATAGAAATTATAAGGAGTTTCAGCTGGAATATAAAGTAGTGCATTATACTCAACATTTCCTTGAACTGTAATATGAAGATGCTCTAAAGGAGTCTCCCAATCATGGAAATTTGTTTTATAAAATTCATTATATTGTTCTTCTGTTAAATCAGATTTTTTTTCTTTCCAAATAGGTTTTGTTGAATTAATTCTCTCATCATTTAGTAATATAGGGTATCTAACATAGTCTGAATATTTTTTTACTAAAGACTTAATTTTTGTTTCATCAGTAAATTCTAAATCTTCATCATTTTCTCTTAAATGTAAAGTAATTGTAGTTCCTCTTTCAGTTCTGTCAATCTCTTCAATTTCATAGCTACCATCACCTGTAGATGACCATCTTACACCTTTTTCAGAATAAGGTGATTTAGTTTCTAAAGTTATTTTGTCTGCTATCATGAATGCAGAATAGAACCCTACACCAAATTGACCGATAATATCAATTTCATTATTTTTTTCTTTGTTTTTAAGTTTTTCTGAAAAAGCTTTACTTCCAGATTTGGCAATTGTTCCAATATTCTCTGAAACTTCTTCATATGTCATACCAATTCCATTGTCAGTAATATAGAATTCTTTTTTATCTTTATCACCTTTTAAGGTAATTTTTAATTCTTCAGAACTAGAAAGAATTTCTGAATCTGTTAAAGAATTAAACTTTAGTTTGTCTATAGCATCACTAGAGTTAGAAATTAATTCTCTTAAAAAAATCTCCTTATGAGTATAGATAGA
>CAMTJB010000108.1 GCA_947072715.1 uncultured Fusobacteriaceae bacterium
GTTTTAAAATTATTACCAGAATCTTCCCCTATAATCTCATAAAAGTCTGAATCTTTATAAATCTCTTTATAATTCATTAAAGTTTCATAAGTATAAGATGTCTCGTCTGACTTTATCTCTTCATGAGAAATCAAAATTTTTTCCTTAATCTCTTCTAGTGTTAAAGAAGTATCTTTTAATATATCTAAACTTTCAAAAGCTAATTTACACATTTCATATCTATGCTCTCCACTTATAAGACCACTTCTATGAGATGGAATCCCAACAGGTACAACAATAATTTTGTCTAATTGTAAAAGCTTTATAGCTTCTAAAACTATTTTTATATGCCCATTATGAATAGGATTAAAAGATCCTCCAAATATTGCTATTTTCATTATCTAAAATCCTCTAAATTCTTTTTTAACTCCTCCACTGTCTTTGAAGAGATAATTTTCTCTCTATACTCATTATTTCTAAAAATTCTTGCTATTGCTGCAATTAAAGTTAAATACTCTTTCCCTTGCTCTTTTGGTGCACCAATCATAACAACTAATCTAACAGTTTCACCATCAGGTGTTTCAAAATTTACTCCTTGATGTACAATAGCAAAAGATAAGACTATTTTCTTTACACCGTCAAATCTAGCATGTGGCATTGCAACACCCATACCAATTCCAGTACTTCCAATATTTTCTCTCTCCATCATATTATCAAAAAAATTATTTTCTTCCTCTATTGAATCCGTATTTTCTTTTATATTATGAACCATCATTTTTAACAAATCATTTTTTGTTAATTTTTCATCAACTATTAACATTAACTTGTCATTTGAGTAAGCTTCAATTATTTCTTTTATTTTTTCCTTTAATTCCAGAACTGCTGCCATAAAATTACACCTCATTTAATTAAATTTTTAAATTTAAAATCAACGTTGATAAAATCCCTTTTTCAACCTCGTTAAGAGTTTTTCCATCTTCTAATTTGATATCCTTTAAAATACTTAATTTATCCATTATTATTTGAATAAAAATCTTGTAATCTTCTTTATTTATTTCTGAACCATTACATTCTATCACATCTGATAAAAGATTCACATATGCAATAATATTTAGTCCTAACTTACACTGTAGCTTATCTTTTGTTTCTGATAATCGTTTTCTTAAGTTTAATAATAATGAATCAAAATTCAATTCTTTATTACAATCATTTGAAGATATTTTTTTCTCTAAATCTGAATAATCAGCTCTAGCTTTAGCCATATAAGATATTAATAAGAAAATAATTTCATCATCTTTTCTATCTATCTTCTTAAAAGCTGAAACTAATAAAGCTTTTCTTGAGTTAATAGAATCTAATAAAGCAAATTTTGATAAAACTTTATAAAAAGCATTTTTATCTTTATAAAGTAACTCTTTTGCGTATCTTAATGTGTGCTCTAAAGAATCTTTTATAAGTAATCTTTCTAACTTTTCTACTAATTTTTCCACTGATACATTGCTTAAACGATTAATTTTATCTATATGTTGCCTTTCAACAGGATCAATACTATTATGAATTGCTTCTAATACTAATTCTTCATCTTTTAGAAAAGCTATTCCAGGTATTGCTAAGTTTAACTCTTTTCTATATACATTGAAGCCATTTATAGAAAAATAAACTCTCTTATCTAAAAGCTCTGCGAAACCTTTTAAAGATTCCTCCACTCCATACTCATCTATATATTTCTTTAGACCACTTTTAATTATTTCCAATATATCCCTCCAAACTATTATCTTCCAACATTTTAAACTCTATTTTAAGGATATAAACATTACTTAAATCAGAATTTTTTGGTAATTTAACAAAGTCTTTTTCTGTTGTTATTATAAATTTTGCTCCAATTTCTCTAGCTTTTTCAGATATTTTTCTCATATCTTTTTTTGTAAAATTATGATGATCTATAAAATCTATTCTTTCTATATAAGATGGATTTAATGAAATTACTGTTTTCTCAAAATTAAGTGGATTAGCTAATCCTGAGAAAAGAAGAACTCTTTGGTCTTTAACCCAAAATAAGGGTTTTAAGTTACCCTCTATATCACAAAGTGAAGTTACTCCATGTTTTGCTATGGATACTGGTTTTCTTTCTTTTCTTAAAAGGTACTGTTTAATTCTTTCTACCTCTTTTTCTGAAACCAAGTCTGATTTTGTTATAATAAACTCCGAAGCTCTTTTACAGGCCTTTCTAAAGTGTTCTCTTAAAGTCCCTTTAGGCATAAGTGCCCCCCATCCAAAAGGATTTGTAGCATCTACTAAGACAATATCTCTATCTCTCTTAAGTTTTCTATGTTGAAAACCATCATCTAAAACAATAGTATCTACACCAAAATGTTTTTTAGCAAAAATACATCCTTTATATCTATTTGCACTAACGATTATAGGAACTTTTAGATTTAAGGCATGAATAAATGGCTCATCTCCACTCTCTTTAGTTGTGGCAAAAATTTTTCTTCCATCACTTACTAAAAGAGTATCTAATTTTCTTTTTCCTTTATATCCTCTAGATACAACTGCAACTTTTCTTCCCATTTTCTGTAATTTTTTAACAAAAAATTGAACTCCTGGAGTTTTGCCTGTACCTCCAACAGTTATATTTCCTACGCATATAACCTCTACTCCAGGAACTTCTCTTATAGTTAGAATTCCTCTATCATAAAGCTTATTTCTAAGGGATGTTATTAAATAATAAATAAACGCTAAAATATTCATCTCTTCCCCTTAAAAGATAGTTTTTCTTTTTAATGCTCTCTATTATACTAGAATTTTCAAAAAAAATCAAAACTAAAAAATTTATGAAATAATATTTCAATAATTCAACTCTAAAACTTAACAGGAACTATCTTTGATATACCAATCTCTTTATTCATTGTTACTCCAAATATTGAGTCTGACTCTCTCATAGTCTCTTTATTATGAGTTATTAATATAAACTGAGACTTATCTGTAAACTCTTTTAACTTCGTTATAAGCTTTCTAGTATTTCTTTCATCTAAGGCTGCTTCTATCTCGTCTAAGAATGTAAATGGACTTGGTTTATACATAAATAGTCCCATTACAAAAGCTACTGCAACCATTGATTTCTCTCCACCTGAAAGTAAAGATAAAGATTGTTGTTGTCTCTTATTCTTATATTTAACAACAATATCAATTCCAGATTCTTCTAAAGTATCTCCCTCTGTTAAAATAAGTTTTCCTTCTGAATTTAAAAGTATGTCATTACACATTTCATTAAAGTTTTTATCTATTTCTGTATGTGCATGCTTAAACCTTGTCTCTATTTCTAGACTTATCTCTTCAATCATTTTTACTAAGGTTTTTCTACTACTATCCATATCATTATATTGACCTGTTAAGTTAATATATTTTTCCTGCAATATGTCAAACTCTTCAATAGCTAAAAGATTTACAGCTTCAAAGTTTTTAACTCTGTTTTCAAAATTCTTAAATCTTTGCTTTAACATATCATAGTTTTCTGGAACAATTTCATTTAGTGGAACAGTTTCTAAAGCTTCTAGTTCTACTGATATTCTTTCAACATCACAGTTTAATCTATCTAAAAATTCAATCTCTTTTACATTTTGATCTCTAACTTTAATTATTCTTGATTCTAATCTTTTCTTCTCCTCAATAAGAGCTCTTTCCTCTTCAGAAAGTTTAGTTACTCTAACTTTTTTTAAGTTAATCTCTTCATTTTCTTTTTCATAAACATTCATTTTAGAAGCTATTTCAGATTCAATTTCAGTTATTTTTCCTATAGCTTTTACTTTTGCCTCTTCGATTTCTAAAATTCTATTACCATTTTGCTTTAATTCATTCTGTAATTCTGATAATTCATTTTTTAACTTTCTCTCATCTGATTCAATTTGAGTTTTTCTATTTAATTTATTTAGATAAGATATTCTAATATCTGAGTAGAACTCCTTCTTTAATCTTATATCTTCTTGAAGTACATTTACATTTTCACCAATATTCTCAATCTCTGAACGAATATCTAAAATTTTCTTCTCTATAGATTCTTTTTCATCTTGAGTACTTCCAATTCTTTTATTAAACTCTTCTACATATTCAAGTTCACTTTCATACTCTGATTTTAAAACAAATAAATCTCTTGTAGCTCTTTCATGCTTTATTTTTTTATCTTCTAACTCTTCTAATACTCTCTTTAAATCTTTTCTAGCATTCTCTTCTTTATTATCTATTTCAAAGATTTCATTCTCATATTTTTCAAGCTCCTGTTTTACACTTTCCATTTCACCTTGAATTTTCTTTACATTTTCAACAAAAGTTTCTAACTGCTTTTCTAATTGAGATTTCTCTTTTTTTCTTTCTAAAAGTTGACCTAAAGGTGAATTTTTACTTTCTCCTCCAGTTATTCTTCCTCTTGACCCTAATAATTCTCCTGCTAAAGTTACGATATTTCCATTATGAGTCCCTTTTTTTAATAGTTCTAAAGCAACTTCTATATTATCTACAACCAATAGATTACCTAATAAATAATCTATAACAATTTTGTATTTTTCATTTGATGTTACAAGGTCTGATGCTATTCCTATTACTCCATCACCTTTAGATATATTTTTCTTATTATTATTTACTTTTATAGTATCTAAAGCTAAGAAAGAAGCTCTTCCAGCCTTTGTGTCTTTTAAAAGTTGAACACCTTTTTTTGCCACATCTGCACTTTCAACAACTATATCTTGAAGACTTCCTGCTATAGATGCTTCAATAGCTTTTTCTAAGCCTTCTGGTATATTTAAAATAGATGCAACAATACCATGAACACCTGTTATTTTAGCATTTAAAACTTCTTTTACTCCTGCATATAATCCTTCGTTACTCTCT
>CAMTJB010000109.1 GCA_947072715.1 uncultured Fusobacteriaceae bacterium
GCTTTATATGTTCTATAAGTCTCATAAACATCTAACTTAGATGCTAATTCAAATGGAGCATGCATAGATAATAAAGCAGGACCTACATCTATTGTTTTTATCCCTTTCTGAGCTAAGAACATTGCAACTGTTCCTCCTCCACCTTCATCAACTTTACCTAATTCTCCTGTTTGCCATTTAATTCCTTCTTTATTTAACATGGCTCTGATTTCAGAAACATATTCTGCATCTGCATCATTAGTTCCTGATTTTCCTCTTGATCCTGTATATTTAGTAACTACTATTCCATAGCCTATTGCTGCAGCATTTTGAGCCTCATGAACTGAACTAAAGATAGGATCTATTGCAGCATTTACATCTGAAGATAGCGCTCTCGAATTCCATAAGCATTTTCTTAAATCTAAATCTGAATAGTTTCCTTTTAATTTGGAAATCATATCTCCTGTAAAATATTCAAGATAATCAGATTGAAGTCCTGTAGAACCATTAGATCCTGTCTCTTCTTTATCCGCTAAAAAACAAATTGCTGTCTTTTTAGGAGTTGTATCTAACTCTAAAATAGCTTTCATTGATGTATATCCACAAATTCTATCATCTTGACCGTAAGCTCCAACTACACCTCTATCAAATCCTACATCTCTTGCTTTCCCTGCTGGTACTAATTGAATTTCTGCAGAAATAAAATCCTCTTCTACTATTCCATATGTCTCATTCAATTTTTGCATAACATTATACTTTACTAGCTCTTTCACATCTTTATCTAAAGTTGTAGAGGGAATAGTTCCAACTAATATTTGAAGCTCTTCCCCTTTTAAAACTTCAGGCGCTTTTCTTTCAGCTTGCGATTTCCCCCATAAATGTGGTAATAAGTCAGGTATTGTAAATATAGGATCTCCATCTTTTTCCCCTATAGTTATCTCTACTTTCTTTCCACTTTCAAGAACTACAATTCCATGCATAGCAAGAGGTAATGTTGCCCATTGATATTTTTTTATTCCACCATAATAATGGGTTCTCATATATGATAACTCCATTGATTCATATAATGGATTTTGCTTTAAATCTATTCTTGGAGAATCAACGTGAGAAACTATATAGTTAAATCCCATCTTTGTATCTTCGCTACCTATAATAGCTAAAATTAGATTCTTACCTCTGTTTATATAGTAAACTTTATCTCCAACTTTTAAAGAATCTAAAGTTTCTGCATTTTTAAAACCATGCTTCTCAGCTAGTTCAACACCTGCATTTACAAACTCTCTTTCTGTTTTTCCTAAATCTAAAAACTGTTTATAACCTTCTGAAAAATCGAATATTTCTTTTCTCTTCTCTTCAGTTGTAGATTTCCAACCATTTTCTTTTTTATAAAACATACTATTCTCCTTTTTATTTTATGGATAAATATTTTATATTCTATTTTTTTAATCTTGCATTAAGTTTTCCTGCTAACTCTTCAAAACCAGTTTTTCCTAAAAGAGCGAACATATTTTTCTTGTAAGCCTCAACACCTGGTTGATCAAAAGGATTTACTCCTAACACATAACCACTTACTCCACAAGCTTTCATAAAGAAATAGAACATATACCCTAAATGATATGGTGTTGATTTTGGTATTGTTATTTCTAAGTTTGGTACTCCTCCATCAACGTGAGCTAAAATAGTTCCATCAGCTGCTTTTTTATTTACAAAATCAAAGTCTTTTCCTGCTAGATAATTAAGCCCATCTAAATCCTCTTTTTCACTCTCTATTATTATATCTTTATGAGCTTTTTCAATATGAATTACTGTTTCAAATAATATTCTTTTTCCCTCTTGAATATATTGTCCCATAGAGTGTAAATCAGTACTAAAATCTACTGCAGCTGGAAATATCCCTTTCCCATCTTTACCTTCAGACTCACCAAACAACTGTTTCCACCACTCAGACACATAGTGAAGTTTTGGTTCATAATTTACTAACAATTCAATATCTTTTCCTTTTCTATTTAAAATATTTCTTATTGCTGCATATTTATAGCAAATATTGTCTTTAAACTCTTTCGAGAAATCTATAGAAGCTTCTTTAGCACCCTTCATAAGCTCGTCTATATCTATTCCTGCAACTGCAATTGGAAGAAGTCCTACAGGGGTTAATACAGAGAATCTACCACCTATATCATCAGGTATAACAAAAGTTTCATATCCTTCTGAATCAGCTAATTTTTTTAATGCCCCTTTTGCTTTATCAGTAGTTGCAAAAATTCTATCTTTAGCTGCTTCTTTTCCATACTTTTTTTCTATATGATTTTTTAAAACTCTAAAAGCCAAAGCTGGTTCTGTTGTTGTTCCTGATTTTGAAATAACATTTATAGAATAATCTTTATTATCTAAAAGATCTAAAAGATCAGATAGATATGTTCCTGATATATTTTGACCTACAAAAAATATCTCAGGAGTCTTTCTTTTATCCTTTGTTAAACTATTATGAAAACTATGAGTTAAAAAATCTATTGCTGCTCTAGCTCCTAAGTATGACCCACCTATTCCCACTACTAAAAGTATATCAGAACTTTTTTTTATTTTTTCTGCAACTTCTTGTATTTTTTTAAACTCATCTTTATTATAATTACTAGGATAATTTACCCAACCTAAGAAATCATTTCCTGCTCCTGTTTTCTCCTCTAACATTTTTGCTGCTAAAGTGATTTGTGATTCCATTAAATTTACTTCAGTTTCTGTTATAAAGTTTAGTGCATTTTGATAATTAAATTTTAATTTTTCCATTACTATCTCCCCTATTTATAATAATTATTATCATTTAAATCTCTCTTTCTAACTTCTCTATTCTTGTTGTTAAAGCATCTATTATCTTTTGTTGTCTGTCTATTGTTGTTTTCATTAACTGGACTGTTTCATTTAAATTCTCTATTTTGCTATTGAATGTATCAGTATCAAAACCTATCTTAGTTAATTCAACAGAAAACTCTGAAACTAATTTTTCTAAAACTAAAAAATCTTTCTTGTCAGCTTTTTCTAACTGCACTTTATTAAGCAACTTTCCTAAAGCATATGCAAAATCATATCTTTTTACATTTGATTCCCCTCTAAAAGAGTAGCTATCTTCCTCTAATACTCCTTGTTCCACTAATAGATTAACAGAGCTATAAGCCCAGTGATCTTTAGGTAAATCTTCATATTGAATATCTGCTAAAACTAAAGTTGAAAATATCATATATATGAATATAAATTTTTTCATATATTAATTACACCACCTTATATTTTAATATTTTATTACTGTTAACTAATTAGTATTCTATCTTAATTCGAGCATTATAATTTAGTATATTACAAAAAAATGATTATCTCAATATTTTTATGTAAAAGAAACTTAATTCTTACAAATTTATAATATTATTTTTGTATAAATAAAAAAATCTACCACTAGGGTAGATTTGAGTTTTTTATGTAAGTTGGCTGGGCTGGCTGGATTCGAACCAACGCATGTCGGAGTCAAAGTCCGATGCCTTACCGCTTGGCGACAGCCCAACAACTTTTTTATATTATCATAAATTTAAAATTGAGTCAAGAATAAAAATAATTTTTTTCTATTTTTTTTAATTTTTTTTATTAAATTAGCTCTTCTACAATTATTTCACTGTTTTTATCAGCCTCTTCATAAGCTGCTAAAACAACTGTGCTAATCTCTGTTCTTAAATCTTGATTAATTGGATGAGCAATATCTTTAAACTCTCCATTTGCCATTTTTTTACAAGGCATAGCAACAAACATTCCCTTCTGTCCATAAACTACCTTCAAACCATGAATAACAAAAACATCATCAAAAGTTATATCTGCATAAGCTCTTAACTTTTCATTTCCAATCTCACTTTTCTTTACTAATCTAACCCTCACGTCTGTAATTTTCACTTTTTATTTCAACCCCCTGTTTTTTATTAATCAAGAAATTTTGAAATATAAATTTCACACTCTTTTAATTCTGCTTTTAGTTTAGTATAAATTTCTAAACCTTTCTCTTCTTCTACCAATGTAAAATATGTACTTCCGCTTCCTGACATATAAAATATTTCGTGAAAAGATTGGAGTTTCTTTCTAAAAGCTTTTATTTCTATGCTTTCAGTTAACAGTGCAACTTCCAATTGATTTTCAACTCCCTGTGCAATCTTATACAACTTATTTTCAGAAAGTCCTTCTATTATTTCTAAAATATTAGCTTTTTTTCCTTTATCTTCTGCTTTTAAGTTATCAAAAAGTTTAAAAGCTGTTGGAGTTGATACTCCAAATGGAGGTTTTATTAAAATAATACTGACTTTTAGATTATTTTTAAAAAGTTCTATCTCTTCTCCAATACCTCTTACTCTTGAACTTTTATTAATAATAAAAAATGGAATATCTGCTCCTATATTTTTAGAAAATAAAATTAACTCTTCATCTGTAAAAATATTGCCATGATAATTATTTAATTCCTTTAAAAAAAATGCTCCGTTGGAGCTTCCACCTCCAAGCCCAGCCTCTGAAGGAATTTTTTTTTCTAGATAAACTTCTATCTCTTCTGATTCAATATTACTTTTTTCATAAAACATTTTATATACTTTATAAAGTATATTTTTCTGATCCGTAGGTATTTTTTCATTATTTGACGTTATTCTTAGAATTCCTTTTCTCTCTTTAAAATCAATAACTAGCCTATCAGATAAATCTATAGGAACCATTATCATATCTAAAGTATGATATCCATTCTCCAGAACATCTTCTACATTTAATCCTATATTAATCTTAGCATTAGATTTTAACTCTTTTATCATTCAAAAATATCCCCCTCAACTGATAAATCAATCTT
>CAMTJB010000110.1 GCA_947072715.1 uncultured Fusobacteriaceae bacterium
CAGCAATAATTTCCGATTCAGAAAGTTCATCCAAATTATACCATATATAATCTTTCGAATTTCTAAACCAAGTAAATTGTCTTTTTGCATAATGTCTAGAATTTTGTTTTATTTTTTCAATAGATTCTTCTAAAGTAATAGAACCTTCTAGATAAGAAATTATTTCTGAATATCCTATAATATTAAGCATTTTTAAAGAATCACCATATTTTTTAAAAAGATAGGTAACTTCTTCAACTAAACCTTGTTCAATCATTATATCAACTCTTTGGTTTATTCTAGAATAAAGATAGTCTCGATCCCTTTCTAAAGCTACTTTTAAGAATGTAAAATTATTATTTTTTATATTCTGTTTAGAAAGTATAGAAAATTTATCTTTTGAAATAAGGCAAACCTCTAAAGCTCTTTCAACCTTGACTCTATTGTTTGGATGAATATTATTTGCAGCTTCTAAATCTAACTCTTGAAGCTTAGTATATAAGTCTTCAGTGGATATATTAGCAAAGGAAAATCTTAACTCATTGTCAGCTGGTGGTAATTTAGAAAGACCTTCTGTAATTGAATCAAGATATAGACCAGTACCTCCAACAACAATAGGAAAAATTTTTCTTTTTTCTAAATCTTTTAAAACTTTTTCACAGTCAAGTTGAAAATCTCCCACAGAATATTTTTTTGTGGGAGTTAATATATCTATTAAGTGGTGTGGAACACCTGACATCTCATCAGTTGTTATTTTCGCAGTACCTATGTTTAATTCTTTAAAAACTTGAGCTGAATCAGATGAAATTATTTCACCATTAAGAGCTTGGGCTAATTTTATAGATAAAGAAGTTTTACCGACCCCAGTAGGGCCGGCAATAACTATTGCATCAAAATTTTTTTTCATATACTATCACTACTCTACAAATTCGAATTCAACATTTGCAATTCTTACTGTGTCTCCATCTTGGATACCAGCATTACTCATAGCTTCTTCAAGTCCTAATGATTTCATCATGTGTAAGAAGTTAATAATAGATTCATCCTCAAGAGTAATAACGTATTTAGCTAGAACGTTATCAACAATTCTACCAGTAATTTCAAATACTCCCTCTTCAACTTCTTTAATAACATAATCTTCATCCTGACCTTTAAGTTCACGAAGTACTTGTCTGATATCAGCTTCATCTTCTAAAGGTTCTCTTTTGATTTGCTGAATTATATCATAAGATTTGTAAAGAACCTCTTTAATTCCTTCATTTAAAATAACAGAAATAGGGTAAACAAGATTTCCATCTTTTTCAACATGAGCTTTGAAAGCTTCATATTTTTCCATGTCCCATAATAAATCCATTTTATTTGCTAAAATTATCTGTTGTTTTTCAGAAAGTTTAGTTGAGAATTTCTTTAGTTCACTATTGATTTGCTCGTAATCTGTAATAGGATCTCTTCCTTCTATTCCAGCAACGTCTACAATATGGAAAATCATTTTACATCTTTCAATATGACGTAAGAATTTATGTCCTAATCCGATACCTTCATGCGCTCCTTCAATAAGACCAGGAATATCAGCTATAACAAAAGATTTTCCTTCTTCAAGTCTAACCACACCTAATTTAGGCTCAAGAGTAGTAAAGTGATAGCTTCCAACTTTAGAGTTAGCAGCAGAAACTTTATTAATTAAACTTGATTTCCCAACAGAAGGATATCCAACAAGTGCAACGTCAGCGATAAGCTTAAGTTCTAGTTTTATTCTTATTTCATCTCCAGCTCTACCTTTTCCAGCAATTTTAGGAGCTTTTCTAACAGAGTTTTTAAAGTGAACGTTACCTGCTCCACCTTTTCCACCTTTTAATAAAACTCTAGTTTCATGTACTTCAGCTAAATCAAGTAAAAGTCTTCCAGATTCAGCATCTCTTACCTGAGTACCCACTGGAACTTTTATTATAAGAGATTCACCAGTTCTACCGTGCATCTGTTTTTTAGCTCCGTTAACTCCATTTTCAGCTTTAAATATTTTTTTAAATTTAAAATCAATTAAAGTGTTAATGTTAGGGTCAGCAACGAAAACGATGTCTCCACCTTTTCCACCGTCACCACCATCTGGTCCACCAAATTGAATACATTTTTCTCTTCTAAAAGTAGCGGCACCATCACCACCATCACCTGCTTTTATTGTTACAATAACCTCATCTATAAACATAATCAAACTCCCTTTTTATTTTAATTTTAAAGAAACTTCATTTAATGTTTCTTTATAATAGTTTATTTTTATTCAATCATTAGATTTTACTACTTTTACGAGTTTTTTTCAAGTAAAAGATTTGCTTAAAGGTTTAAAAAAAATAAATAAAATCAATTAAAAATTTATATAAAACGGGAAAATAGCTTATGTTATATGCTATAATTACATAATAAGGTTGTTAGAAAGATGAGGTGAGAAAATGTTTAAGATAGAAAAAGGAAACCCTATGCTAGGGTCAAATGTTTTAAATAATGGAGTAAATTTTGGAATATACTCAAAACACGCTACAAAAATTGTGTTAAATATTTTTGATAATGAAAATTCTAATCTATCATTTTTTTCTTGTGAGCTTAACTCTAAATCAAATAAAACAGGAGATGTATGGCATGTTTTTATAGAGGGAATAAAAAAAAATATGTTTTATACGTGGCAAATAGATGGGCCTACAATAATTAATGAGGGTCAAATTTTTGATTTTGAAAACCATTTATTGGATCCTTATTCAAAAATATATACAAAAAACAGTGAAATAAAAAAAAGAAAAAGTGTTATTATCGACGATGAAATTTTTAATAGGTATATAAAAAGACCAAAAATAAAAAAGATTGATGAAATAATTTATGAATTACATGTATCACTTTTTACAAAATCAGAAACATCTATGGTATCTAAAGGTGGAACAATAAGAGGACTTATAGAAAAGTTAGATTATTTAAAAGAATTAGGAGTTACCACTATAGAGCTTTTACCTGTATTTGAATTTGATGATTTTTCTATTGGAAAAAACGAAAAAACAGGGGAGCAATTGGTAAATGTTTGGGGGTATAATCCAATAGGATTTTTTGCACTAACCAATAAATATAACTCTATAGAAAATAATAGCTCTCAGTATTATGAAACTATTCTGAAAGAGTTTATAGAGTTTGTGGATACAGCTCATGAAAAAGGGATGGAAGTTATTTTAGATGTTGTATATAACCACACTGCAGAAGGAAATGGAGATGGTTTTATATATAATTTTAAAGGAATGGACAATTCAATATTTTATATGTTAGAAAATAATAAAAAATATTATAAAAATTATTCAGGAACAGGAAATACACTTAATTGCAATCATCCAGTTGTTAAAAACATAATTATAGATTCTTTGAAATATTGGTATGTAAAAATAGGAGTAGATGGTTTTAGATTTGATTTAGGGGCGATATTAGGAAGAGGGGAACAAGGAAAATGGTTGGGGACAGAAAATTCTCTTATAAATGATATTTCCAAAGATATGATTTTATGTAATGCGAAGTTTTATGCAGAGGCTTGGGATGCAGGTGGTGGTTATTATTTAAATGAATTTCCAGAAAATTTTAGTATATGGAATGATAAATATAGAGATTGTATAAGAAGGTTTATAAAGGGTGATTGCGGGGTAGTATCTGAGTTATCTCAAAGAATTCAAGGAAGTCCTGATATTTTTAAATTTATGAATAAAACAGTTGAAAGTAGTTTGAATTTTATAACTGCTCACGATGGATTTACCATGTGGGATTTAGTTTCGTACAATCAAAAAAATAATTTTATTAATGGTGAAAGAAATTCAGATGGAGAAAATAATAACAACTCTTGGAATCATGGTGTTGAAGGGGAGAGTGGTTGTTCTAAAATAAATAAAACAAGAAAAAAACAGATGAAAAATATGATAACAATTTTAATGATATCTCAAGGAGTTCCAATGATAAGCATGGGTGATGAACTTTGTAGAACTCAAAAAGGAAATAACAATGCTTATTGTCATAATAGCAGTTTAAATAGAGTGGATTGGGATAGAGCTAAAAACTTTAAAGAGATTAGAGATTTTTTTAGAAACATTATAAAATTTAGAAAAGAAAATGATTTGTTTAGAAATAAGGAATATGGAAAAATAGAGGAATGTTTAACTTTTCATGGAGTAAAACCAAATAATCCAGATTTTAGTTATTATTCACATACTCTAGGTATAATGTTTCAATCAAAAAAAAAGAGTGTATATGTGGCGTTAAATTCTTACAGTAAACCTTTAGATTTTTTACTTCCAAAAGTTGAAGGGAAGGAGTGGAATTTAGTTATGGATAGTAGCATAGATGGAGATTCTTTTTTACAGAATGAACTTAAAATAAAAGATAACAAATACAAAGTAAAGGATAGAAGTTGCATAATTGCAGTGATGAATAATTAGGATTGATTTAGGTATTAATATTACAATTATGATATATAAAATATAAAAAAACGGATGAAGTCTTTCATCCGTTTTTGATTTAATTATTTCTTTTTATATTATCCAACTATATAACGTAATGGTGCTCCTGGTCCAATTGGAAGACCTAAAGTATACCAAATAATGAATACAACAGTCCAGCAAAGTAAGAACGCTATTGAATAAGGTAACATTGTTGCAATAAGAGTTCCCATACCAGATTTTTTATCATATTTCTGACAGAATGTTACGATGAAAGCAAAGTACGACATTAATGGAGAAATTAAGTTAGTGCATGAATCTCCAATTCTGAAAGCAACTTGAGTTACCTCAGGTGAATATCCTAATTGCATTAACATTGGGATAAATACTGGAGCCATGATA
>CAMTJB010000111.1 GCA_947072715.1 uncultured Fusobacteriaceae bacterium
AGATAGATGTAATAGAAAATGGTGGAGAAATTTTCCAAGAAACAAGACAATGGGACGATGGAGCTCAAGTTACAAGAGTAATGAGAAGTAAGGAAGAAGCTATGGATTATAGATATTTTCCTGAACCAGATTTACCAAGACTAATTATATCTGATGAATTAATTGAAGAAGTAAGAAAAACAATGCCAGAAAGCAAAGTTAATAAAATCAATAGATTTATGGAAAGTTATTTAATTCCAGAGTATGATGCAAATGTTTTATGTAGTGATATGGAACTTGCAGATTATTTTGAAGCTGTTACAAAAATTTCAAATAATCCAAAAATTAGTTCAAACTGGATAATGTCTGAAGTTTTAAAAGTTTTAAAAGAGAAGCATATTTCAATAGAAGATTTTTCTATAAGTGCAGAACATTTAGGGGAGATAATTACTTTAATAGATAAATCAGTTATTTCAAGTAAAATAGCTAAAGAGTTATTTGAGATAAAATTAACAGATACAAGAGATCCTAAGGTAATTGTAGAAGAAAAAGGAATGGGACAACTTGCAGATACTTCAGCAATAGAATCTATGGTTGTGGAAGTTATAAATGCTAATGAAAAAATGGTAGAAGACTACAAATTAGCAGATGAAGGAAAAAAACCAAGAGTTTTAAAAGGGCTTATAGGGCAAGTAATGAAGATTTCAAAAGGAAAAGCTAATCCAGAATTAGTTACTTCTTTAATGGAAGAAAAATTAAAATAGTTATAAATAAAAGTTAGGGGTGGAGTACTTGAAAAAAATAAAAAGTATATGTTTGATACTGATGATGGTGCTATTAGTTAGTAGTGATATCTATGCTTCAAAAGTAAATACAAAAGCTGATATGATGAATTCATTAGATGTTGAAATAGGACTTTTAAAAGAAAAAATAAAAAAATATGAGGATGCAAAAAAGTCTGTTGAAGAGAAAAAAGTAGATTTTAATAAT
Organism: uncultured Fusobacteriaceae bacterium; assembly: GCA_947072715.1. Next base: position 970 of record CAMTJB010000111.1, read on the forward strand.
CCAAATTTCAAAAATGAAAACTTAAGAATAGCCTTAGTACTTAGTGGTGGAGGAGCCAAAGGTGCAGCTCACGTTGGAGTACTAAAGGTATTGGAAAAGCATAAAATACCAATTGATGTAGTTGTAGGAACAAGTATAGGAAGTATTGTTGGAGGGATGTATTCAGTAGGATATACTCCAGAAGAGATAGAAACAACTTTATTAAATATGCCTGTAGATTCAATGATGAGAGAGAAAAAAGATAGAAGTAAAGAATCAGCAGGGCAAAGGTTTTCAAAAGCAAGTCAATATCCTTTAACTTTAGGATTTGGACAAGATTTGAAACTATCTGTTCCTATGGGAGTTTTAACAGGATCGGAAGTATATTTATGGTTAAAAAATATTTTTGAAAGAAGTGCTGAAATTAATGACTTTGATAATTTACCAAGAAAATATAGAGCTGTAACTACAAATTTACAAACAGGTGAGGAAGTAGTTGTCAGTGGTGGCGATTTAGCTTTAGCTGCCTTTAAATCTATGGCTATTCCAAGTTTTGTTGAACCGGTATATGATGATGGTAAATATTTTGTCGATGGTGGAGTTGTAAATAATTTTCCAATAGACATAGCAGCAAAAATGAAAGATGTTGATATAATAATTGCTGTTGATATTACAGCTAACCCAACAGAGATAAATTCAAACTCTAATATATTAACTGTTATTGATCAGTTAGCTTCTTATAGTGGAAATAAAAAGACAGAAAACAATAAAAAAATGGCGGATATACTAATAACTCCAGATGTAAAAGATCATGGAACAGTAGATTTCACAGGACTAGAAAAATTAGTTCAAGATGGAGTTGATGCAGCTTTAGAGGTAGAAACAGCCCTTGAAAAATTATCAAATGAAGAAAGATTTAATGAAATATATGCTAAAACAAAAGAGTTAAAAGGATTAAGCGTTGTAATTAATAGTGTTGAAGTATCAGGAGGAAATTTATTAACTCCGGAGGTAGCAAACTCTCTTAGACCAAAAGCAAAAGGATCAAAGTTATCTTCTAAGGATTTAGAAGATTGGTCGAAAAGTATAGGAACTTTAGATTATGTAAATCGTGTTTTCTATAAAGTTGAAGGAGACAAAATTAAATTTGATGTTAAAGAAAGTAATAACTATAATCTTAAATTAGGAGTAAGTTTTTCAGAAGCAAGAGGTATAGGATTAAATACAGGATTAGCTTTCAAGAGTTATGCTGGATTTGAGACACAATATCTTGTAGATATAGGTATATCAAAATATCCAGAAATAGTAGTAAGAACATCTAATATATATGATTTTGCTGGAATAAAAATTATTGGAACAGCAAGTGTAGGATATGAAAGTGATCCACTATTACTTTGGAAAAATGGATCTAAAGAATCAACTTTAAAATCTGAAACATATTTCACTCAGCTAGCAGTGGGAACAGCAATAAATAAAACTACCATTTTTGGAGTGAGAGGAAAACTTCAAAGTACTAAATCTAATTATCAAGAAGGAGATAGAAATGTTGAGGTCCTTGAGCAAGAAAAAGCTTATTTAAGAAAATCAACTTTTGTTTTACATGATAGTTTAGATAGTAGATACTATCCAACTAAAGGTACAAAATTACTTGCAGAAGGATATAATGCAGCAAATGATGTAACTAATGATGCGGAATTCACAGGATATACATCAACTTTAGATATGTATTATCCATTAACAAAAGATATATCTATTGGTATTTTTGGAAATTCAGCTAGAATTACAGGAGATGATATCCCAGTAAATGAAGTTCCTAAAATTGGTGGAATTAGAACAGAGCCTGAAAATAATGCTCTTGCTTTTTATGGATTATCTCAAATGGAAAAATATGCAGAAAATATTTATATAATTGGTGGAGAGATAAAATATAATCTATTTGGAGAGTGTTATTTTGTAACAAGATATAACTATGGATGGATTAAAAATGCAACGCCACAGTATCCTAGCGAAGAGTATTTAAATGGATATGGAGCAGGAATAGGATGGAACACAATACTTGGTCCTATGGATATTATAATGAGTAATAACATAGAAGGAACAGGTTCATTGCTAAATGTATATTTAGGTTATACATTCTAAAAAAATTAAAGATTTTATACTTAAGGACCCCCTATGTTAGAGGGGTCCTTTTTAAATATAAGAATATGTTTGGTTCTAGAATTTTTATTTTAAAAAGGGTATAATGGTGATAATTATAATAATAGTAGACTTAATTGATAAAAGAAAAGTCTAATAAACTAGAGGAAATAAAAAATAACAAATTTAAATAAGAGGAGAAATCACCAGATGGGAAAGAACTTAGTTGATAATTTAAAAAAAGAGATGAAAAAAAAGATAGTTGGTCAAGATGATATGATAGATAAAATATTAATCGCTCTTTTAACAGGAAATCATATTTTATTAGAGGGATTACCTGGACTTGCTAAATCTTTAACAGTAAATACTATGGCAGAAACATTAGGATTAGATTTTTCAAGAATTCAATTTACTCCAGATTTATTGCCTAGTGATGTAGTTGGAACTGAAATTTATAATGAAAAAACAGGAGAGTTTCATATAAAAAAAGGTCCAATATTTGGAAATGTTATATTAGCAGACGAGATAAATAGAGCACCAGCTAAAGTTCAATCTGCCTTGCTTGAGGCTATGCAAGAGAGACAAGTTACAATAGCTAATGAAACATATAAATTAGAGCAACCATTTATTGTTTTAGCAACTCAAAATCCAATAGAACAGGATGGAACTTATCAACTTCCAGAGGCACAACAAGATAGATTTATAATGAAAGTTAAGGTAGAATATCCTACAAGAGAAGAGGAGTTAGAAATTTTAGAGAGCTTAACATCTAGTATAGATTTTGAGAGTATAAAAATTAATAAAATTTTATCTAAAGAAGACATTTTAAGTCTTAGAAAGCAAGTAAAAGAGATTCATGTAGATAGTAAGTTAAAAAATTATATTGTTGATATAGTGTTTAAAACGAGAGAAAATTCTCCATATATAGCATGTGGAGCATCACCGAGAGCAACAATAGCAATAACTTTAGCAGCAAAAGCAAATGCTTTTTTGAATAATCGTGATTTTATAATGCCAGAAGATATAAAAAGAGTAATTTATGATGTTTTAAGACACAGAATACTATTAAGCTATGAAGCTGAGGCAGAGGATAAAAAAGTAGAGGAGATTATAGAGAGTATATTAGATACTGTTATTCTTCCTTAGGAGTGTAAAATATGGATAAAAAAGAGATTTTAAAAAAAATAAGAGAGATTGAAATAAAATCAAATATTATTGCCAATGAAGTTTTCTCAGGAACATACCACTCTTGCTTTAAAGGGAATGGGATGGAGTTTGCAGATATAAGAAGATACTCTTTAGGTGATGATGTAAAAAAAATTGATTGGAAAGTAACAGCAAGACAAAGAAAAGCTTATATAAAAGAGTTTGTGGAAGAGAGAGAACTTTCTATATTTTTGTTAGTTGATATTTCATCTTCTAATATATACGGAAGACAACAAGAGAAAATAGCAGAGCTTATAGCAACCTTATGTTTTAGTGCTAATAAAAATAATGATAAGGTGGGAGCTCTATTTTTTTCTGATAAAGTAGAAAAAATAAATCAGCTAAAAAAGGGAAGAAAGCACTCTTTGGCTATTTTAGATAATTTTTTAACTTTTAATGAGAAAGAAAAAAAGACAAATATAGCAAGTGCTTTAGAATTTTTTGATAAAATAGTAAAAAAACGCTCTGTTATATTTTTAATATCAGATTTTTATGATGATAATTATGAAAAAAAATTAGAGAT
>CAMTJB010000112.1 GCA_947072715.1 uncultured Fusobacteriaceae bacterium
CCACACACTTTTTTATTTCTAATAACCCCTATTATTTCTAATAATCTTTTTTATCTATAAAAAGATTATTAGAATTTTGGGAAATATGTTATAATTAATCCGCGTATATTAATGTTATTAAGTTTTAATTTATATAAAAATATTATGGAGGAATTTATGGTAGATAAAATTCGTGGAATGTATGAAAATAATTTGGGTTCTTCTTTTTCAATTGTTGCTGAAAAAGAATTGAAAATGGCATTAGCTCAAGGTAAAAATGTAGTAGCTATTGGAGGAAGAGTTGAGAATCCAGGGATTTTTGAAATTGAAGATGGTATGACTTTAAAAGAAATGATAGATTTAGCTGGCGGTATAAAAAATAAAAAGAATTTTAAAGCTGCACAAATTGGAATGCCTTTTGGTGGATTTTTAACTATCTCTCATTTGGAAAAATCATTGGATACTTCAAATTTTTCTAAAGATGAATCTAGATCTATTATTGTTCTCTCTGATGAAGATTGTATCGTATCTTTTTCTAAGTTTTATATCGAGTTTTTATTAGGGAAACTTTCAAAATATCCTAAATATAATATAGTTTTGGATGAAGTAAGCAGATTACATAGGATTTTAGATAGAGTATCTAAAGGAAAAGCAAATACTAGGGATATATATTTAATGAGACAACTTTCAGAACAAATAAAAGATGTTTTAAAGCAAAAACATAATCTTATACTTGAAATGATTGATAAGTTTTACCATGAATTAGAAGAACATATTGAAGATCATTATTGCAAGACAGGACAATGTATTCAACTTCTTAAATTTAGAATTACAGATAAATGTATTGGTTGTACTGCTTGTAAAAGAGTCTGTCCAGTTCACTGTATAAGTGGAGAAATTAAAAAGAAACATGAGATAAATAATGAATATTGTACTTATTGTGGTCAATGTGTTGCTGCTTGCCCTGTAAACGCTATATTTGAAGGAGATCATACAATTCATCTTTTAAGAGACATATCTACTCCTAATAAAGTAGTCGTGGTTCAAGTTGCTCCTGCTGTAAGAGTTGCAATTGGAGAGGCTTTTGGATATCAAGCTGGAGAAAATGTTGAAAAAAAATTAGTAGCAGGATTAAGAAAATTAGGAATAGACTATGTCTTTGATACTTCATGGGCAGCAGATCTTACTATAATGGAAGAAGCTACAGAATTTCAACAGAGATTAGAAGCATTTTATAGAGGGGATGATAGTGTTAGATTACCTATATTAACTTCTTGTTGTCCTGCTTGGGTTAATTTCTTTGAGAAAAATTATCCAGATATGTTAGATGTACCATCTTCTGTAAAATCTCCTATGTCAATTTTTTCAACAGTTGCCAAAGATATATGGGCTAAAGAAAAAGGTTATAAAAGAAATCAAGTTGCTGTAGTTGCTATTATGCCATGTCTTGCTAAAAAACATGAAGCTGGAAGAGAAGAATTTTCAAGAGGAGATAATTTTGATACTGACTATGTAATTTCAACAAGAGAATTAATTAGAATTTTTAAAAATAGTGGAATTAATTTAAATGAATTAGAAGATGAAGAGTTTGATGCACCACTTGGAGAATATTCAGGTGCAGGAATAATATTTGGAAGAACTGGTGGTGTAATTGAGGCAACAACAAGAACAACAGTGGAGACATTAACAGGTCAAAGACTTGATAATATTGAATTTGAAGCTCTAAGAGGTTGGGATGGATTTAGAATTGCAGAACTTTCTATTGGTCATATTGATTTAAGAATTGGTATTGCTCATGGACTTGAAGAAGCAGGAAAAATGTTGGATAAAATTAAAGCTGGGGAAGAGTTTTTCCACGCTATTGAAATTATGGCTTGTAAAGGTGGCTGTATAGGTGGCGGAGGTCAACCTAAGGCTATAAAAAAACAAGATACATTGGAAAAAAGAGTTGAGGGGCTAAATTCAATAGATAGAAGTTTGCCTATTAGAAGGTCTCATGAGAATGTTTCTGTACAAGCATTATATGATAAATATTTAGACTATCCAATGAGTAGAAAAGCTCATGAACTTTTACATACTAAATATTTTCCTAAAAATTACAAAAAATAAATGGTTGACATTGTAATTATAAAAATGTTAATATAAAAGTACTCCCAGGGGAGTAGCTACTGTTTTAAACAGTAATTAATCGTCAATACAGTGATTTATCACTCGGTTAATTAGCATGACTTTTTAGTTTTGTAAGCAAGACCTGTGAAATAGTTAAAAAACTATTTTACAGGTCTTTTTTTTTAAAATTAACATAGAATAAAAAAATATTGGAGGAGAAATGTATTATAAAAAAACAGAAGAAGAAGTATTAAAAAGTTTAAATTCTAGTTTAGTTGGATTAAACAAAGATAGTTTGTTAAATGCATTAAATAAATATGGATTGAATGAATTAAAAGAAAAGAAAAAAGTTCCAACATGGAAACTTTTTATAGATTCTTTTAAAGACCCATTAGTAATTATTCTATTAATAGCAGCTGGTATTCAAATAATATCAGGGCATATTATAGACTCTTTCATTATTTTAGTGGTACTTATTTTAAATTCTATTTTAGGAGTAGTCCAAACAAAAAAAGCTGAGGGTTCTTTAGCTGCTTTAAAAAAGTTATCTATGCCCAATGCTAAAGTAATAAGAGATGGAAATAAATTAACTATTTTAGTTAAAGAATTAGTTCCTGGTGATTTAGTTATTTTAGAAACTGGGGATTATATCCCTGCAGACGGAAGAATATTGGAATCAGGTAGTTTAAAAGTAATGGAAGGCATTTTAACTGGTGAATCTGAACCTATTTTAAAAAATTCTAACGTAATTATTTCTGATTCGCCCATTGCAGAGAGAAAAAATATGGTGTTTTCAGGAACTATGGTTGTCTATGGAAGAGGTATTTTTATAGTTACAGCAACTGGAATGGATACTGAAATTGGGAAAATAGCTATTCTTATGGATGAAACAAAACAAGTGATGACACCACTTCAAAAAAGTATAGAAACTTTTACTAAAAAATTAGGGATTGGGATTTTATTTCTTTCTATTATTATTTTTATAATTCTATTGGGAAAAGCGTTTTTAATAGATAATAATAATAATTTATATACAGTTGTTATAGGTGCTTTTATGTTCTCGGTAGCAGTGGCAGTAGCAGCAATTCCAGAAGCTCTATCCTCAATAGTTACCATAGTTTTATCAGTTGGGACAAATCTTATGGCAAAAAATAATGCTATAATAAGAAAACTTCCAGCAGTGGAAACTTTAGGGTCTACTGCTGTCATTTGTACAGATAAAACAGGGACATTAACTCAAAATAAGATGACTGTTGTAGATTATTTTATGTACGGTATAAATGATTCAGATATAGAAAAGAAAATAAATTGGGATTATTCTATTAACTATCATAGACATATATTTTTGATGGGTTCTACCCTTGTAAATGATTCATTAATTGGAAAAGATGGGAAAGAGATAGGAGATCCCACAGAATTAGCCTTATTAAATTTTGCTATTAAACATAATATTAATATAGAAGAAACTAGAGATAATTTTAAAAGAATTGGAGAACTACCTTTTGATTCCAATAGAAAAATAATGAGTAGTGTACATAAAATTAAAGGTGAAATATTGATGTTCGTTAAAGGAGCTCCAGATATAATCTTAAACAGGTGTAAGTATGCTCTTGAAAATGGGAAAGAAAAAATTATTTCTAATGAAATTTTAGATGATTATAAAAATAAAAATGAAGAATTTTCAAATAATGCTTTAAGAGTTTTAGCCTTAGCTTATAAAAGAATAAATGAAGAAAATTTTATTCCCGCATTAGAGGATGAAAATGAATTAGTTTTAATTGGATTAGTAGCCATGATAGATCCTCCAAGAGAGGAAGTTTTTTCAGCTATAAAAGATGCTAAATCAGCAGGGATAAAAGTAATTATGATAACTGGTGATCATAAAACTACTGCGGCAGCTATTGCTCGCAATATTGGACTTATGGAAAAAGAAGATATCTCTCTCACAGGTCAAGAATTAGATTTATTAACAGAGAATGAATTGGAAAATAATTTGGAAAAAATATCTGTCTATGCTAGGGTTTCACCAGAAAATAAAATTAGAATTGTTAAAGCTTGGCAAAAGAAAAATAAAATCACAGCTATGACAGGGGATGGGGTTAATGATGCACCAGCGCTTAAACAAGCCAACATTGGAATTGCCATGGGAAGTGGGACAGATGTAGCTAAAGATGCTTCTTCACTTATATTAACAGATGATAATTTTGCCACTATTATTCATGCAATAGCTATTGGAAGAACGGTTTATACCAATATAAAAAATTCTATAACTTATTTGTTTATAGGAAATTTAGGAGCAATTATAGCAATTTTATTTTCTTTATTTGCTGGTTGGGGAGTTCCTTTTTCTCCACTTCAATTACTATTTATAAATTTGATAAATGACTCTATTCCAGCTATTGCATTAGGCTTAGAACCTTCTGAAAAGAATATTATGAAACATAAGCCTAGAGATTCAAAAGAGCCTTTGTTTAGTACGAGAAATTATGGTATAATAATAATTAGAGGAATTTTTATAGGTATTGTTACTATTATAGCTCAATTTATAGGTGGCGCTCATGAAACATTAGGAATGTCCATGGCTTTTACAACACTTATATTTTCAAGAATTTTACAGACCTTACCAGCAAGAAGTTATAGTAATACAGTTTCTGAATTGGGAATTTTTTCAAATAAATATGTTATAGGTGCTATTATTGTATGTTTTTCACTTTATAG
>CAMTJB010000113.1 GCA_947072715.1 uncultured Fusobacteriaceae bacterium
CTATAAACTCCAAAAGCCTTAAATGTTTTCGATTTTATATAGTCCATAAACCAGTTTATAACAGCATACGCCACTACAAATGATACAAATGTTCCTATAGCTAATAAAACCCATTCAGTGGAATTGAAATTTAAGCCATTCTTTACTAATTTTAAAAGAGTTGCTCCTGCCATTGTAGGTATGGCTAAAAAGAACGAAAATTCTGCTGCCACTCCCCTAGAAACTCCTAATAAAAGTGCACCTATTATAGTTGCACCTGATCTTGATGTTCCAGGTATCATTGCCAAACATTGGAAAAATCCAATCATTATAGCTAATTTGTAGCTCATATCTTTTAATGTATGGACCTTAGCTTTATTTTTTAATTTATCTTCAATAAATATAAATATAATTCCATAAAATATCAAGGCCGCTGCTATAATCCACGTTCCATCCATTATTGATTCAAGATAATCGTCAATTTTTAGTCCAATTACTGCTGCAGGTATAACTCCTACAATTATTTTACTCCAAAGAGACATCCTATCCTTTAATTCCTCTTTAGTTTTTAAAAAAGGAGTTAAATCTTTCCAAAAATAAAGAACTACTGAAAGTATAGCACCAAATTGAACAATAACTGAAAAGCTATTAAAAAAATGTTGTGATATATCTGGAGACTTTATAAACTTTTCAACTAATATCATATGACCAGTACTACTTACTGGTAAAAATTCTGTTAATCCTTCAACTATACCTAAAATTATAACTACTAAATAAGCATTCATTCCTATTCTCCTATATTTTAATATCTTATTTTATTTTTTATTATATTTATTTTTTTCAGATAAAAAATTATATAATAAATACTTTGTTTCAAATATTTATTATAAGTAGATGTCTTCTTTTGAAAGATAATTTTCTACATAATCCTTAATTCCCTCTTCAAGAGAATAGAATTTTTTTGTATATCCTGATTTTTTTAATTTATCCATCTTAGCTTCTGTAAAATATTGATATTTCCCTCTTAAATCTTCTGGCATAGGAATAATTTCTATTACATCTTCACCGTTAATACTATCAATTCCTTTCTCTTTGGCTGCTGAAGAAATTGCGTTTAAAGATAAATCATAGAAACTTCTTGCTGATCCTGTACCTAAATTATAAACTCCTGAATTTACTTTTTCAGTTAAGAAATAATAAAGAACATCCACTACATCTTTTATATAAACGAAATCTCTTAATTGTTTACCATCTTCAAATCCTTCTTTATGAGAAGAGAATAAATTTACATACCCTTTCTCTTTATATTGATTATATGTATGGAATACCATTGAAGCCATTCTACCTTTATGATACTCTTGTGGTCCATAAACATTAAAGAATTTTACTCCTTGCCATTGCTTAGGTGCTGTCTCTTGTTTAAATGCCCAGTCATCAAAATATTTCTTTGAGTATCCATATTTATTTAAAGGCATTAATTTTTGATAATCCTTTATAGAAATAGAGTCATCATACCCTTGCTCTCCTGCTCCATAAGTAGCTGCTGAAGATGCGTATACATAATTTATTTTGTTTTCTGCGCAATATTTCCATAATTTTTTAGTATACTCATAGTTATTATCCATTAGGAAATCTCCATCTTTCTCTGTTGTTGCAGAACAAGCTCCCATATGAACAACACCTGTTATTTTCCCAAGATTTTCAGCACTTGAAAGCCATGTGAAAAGATTATCTTTATCTACCCAGTCAGCATACTCTCTTTTTCTTAAATTAAGCCATTTATCACCATCTCTTAATTTATCTACAGCTATTATATCTTTTCTTCCCATCTCATTTAACTTCCATATAAGCGCACTTCCTATAAATCCTGCTGCTCCTGTTACTATTATCATAATCTCCACCTGCCTATTTTTTATGTTTTTCTTTTAATTTTACCATCTGTGAGTAAGATACTCCTTGATCACCAATATCTATATTTGCTCTATTCATTCCATGGTAATCTGAACCACCAGTTATAATTAAATCATGCTTTTTAGCAAGTTCTAAATATTGTAAAGTTTCCTCTTTTGTATATGAAGGATACTGAGCTTCTATTGCGTTTAATCCCATTTCTTTTAATTCTATAATTAGTTTTTCTATCTCTTTAATACTTTTAGAAAAAATATTAGGATGTGCTAAACTTACTATAGCTCCATTTTCAGCCAATATTTCAACTGCTCTATGAGGTTTAAAAGCTCCATGTCCTTCATAGGCAACACCGCTTTTCCCTAAGTAACTTTTAAAAGCTTCTTCTTTTGTATAAACTAGTCCTTTATTAATTAAAAGGTTTGCCATATGTAATTTACTTATGATTTTTCCCTTAGCTTCTTTTTTTAACTCTTCCATCGTTATTACAATTTTATATTTCTTTAAATTTTCTATAATCTTATGATTTCTTTCATCTCTTTTTAGATTAATTTTTCTCAATATTTCTAGAAACTTTTCATCTTCTCTATTTACATAATATCCTAAAATATGTACATCTCTTCCTTCTAAACTACTCGAAAATTCAATTCCTGGTATAAAGTCTAATCCTAACTCTTTAGCTTTTATCTCCCCTTCTTCAAGTCCGTCTATTGTATCATGATCAGTTATTGCAAAACCTTTCATTCCTTTTTGAAAAACTTTTTCCGCTATTTCACTAGGTTTAACAGTTCCGTCTGAAGCAGTTGTATGTAAATGTAAATCATATTTTTTTGTCATTTTCTTATTCTTTTTAAATTTTTCCACACAATTTATACATACACACGATATTCCTCTATAATCTTCTGGTATTAATTCAAAAATTTCTTTATCAAAATCAACTTTTGTACACCAACAGTCATTGTGGTCAATACCTCTTAGCATACCACATCTATTTTCATCGCCACAAATTGGACAAATTCCCTTTTTCATCATTCCACCTCTTTTTAGAGTTTTTCTCTATAAATTATTATAGGGGGAATCTCCCCCTATAATAATTTTAATTAGTCATCCCATCTATCCATATTTGATAAATATTCACTATATGCTACATATAAAGCTTTTGCGTTTAAATTATTAAACTCTAAATCATCTTTATCTTTTATTGCATTAACTCTTACTAAATCTGCTGTTCTTTCTGAAATTTCAGTATTTAACCAAGCTACTTGATCAAAGAATTTTTCATTGTCAATAAAATCATTCAATATTTTTCTTAAAGATTTAATATCATCTTCATTTAAATCTGGTTTTTTTGACATTGCAACAATTTTATTCCATTGCTTTTTATCAGCTACATGATCCTTTATATGTTTTGAAGGATTATTAACTCTTAATTCTGATTCCTCTACCATTTTTGCTACTAAAGCTTTTCCATCTTTTATATTTTCATTTTCTAAGAAAAACTCTCTTTCAATTTTTGAATTGTACTTGTAAACTAATGAACTAAATTTATCAAGATCTTCTTTTTCAATTGTTTTTGTTCTTAAAGTTTCTAAGAACTTAAACTCTTTTTCATCCATTTTACCTGTTTTTCTTAGGTAAATAATTGGTTTTTCGTTACCATACCATTCAGGTATTAAAGCATTCTTCATTAATGAATTAGCTAAAGTAACATCCCAATTCTTAGCTTCTTCTGGAGTATAATCTTGTTCTTTAACTCTTGAACTTCCAAATAGTGAAGTACAAGAAGTTAATAAAATAAGAGATAATAGTGATACTATTTTAATAAAATTTTTCTTCATTACAAAACTCCTTTCTTTTTTTATTGTATAACATAAAATTTTAGAAATTATACTAACTCTCTTCCACAACATTTTGAATGTAACTTTCCGCTCCCACAATTACAAACATCATCTATCTCTATTTGTGCTGCTTCTGTTTCAGGAACATATTCATCTTCTGCTGATTTTACAACTATTTTAAATATGAATGATGTAGTTTCCTCTTTGATAGTTTCTATCATTTTTCCATACATTTCTCCAGATAAAATCTTATATTCTACAACTGGATCTCTTTGTCCATAAGAACGTAAGTAAATTCCTTCTCTTAGGGCATCTAAATTCTTAAGATGTTCTCTCCATCTAGAATCTACTATTTCTAATAAGATATATTTTTCAATATCTCTCATTAATCTAGCTCCTATTTCACTTTCTTTAGCTTCATATTTATCAATAACTAACTTATTTAACTTTTCTGTATAAGCTTCTATAGTAAACGCTTTATAATCTTCTAAATCTGTAATTTCAATCTCATATTTTTCGTATAAGAAATTAGCCAAACCTTGAATATCCCAAGATTCTTTATGCTCTCCTACAAATCTTGTTATTACAGCTGATTCTATAACACTACTAATCATATTATAAACACTATCTTTTAAGTCATCTTTATAAAGAGCTGCGTTTCTACTATCATAAATAATAGTTCTTTGCTTATTCATTACATCATCAAATTCAAGTAAACTTTTTCTAATTCCAAAGTTTCTAGATTCAATTTTTGTTTGTGCTGATTCAATAGATCTTGTAATCATTCTATGAGTTATAGGTTCCCCTTTTGGTAAACCTAATTTTTCCATTACTGAAATAACTCTTTCTGATCCGAATAATCTCATTAAATCATCTTCTAAAGATAAGAAGAATAATGATTCTCCTGGATCCCCTTGTCTTCCTGCTCTTCCTCTTAACTGGTTATCTATTCTACGAGATTCATGTCTCTCTGTTCCCAGTATAAATAATCCTCCAGCTTCTTTTACAAGTTCTTTTTCCTCTTGGCATTGAACTTTATATTTTTCTA
>CAMTJB010000114.1 GCA_947072715.1 uncultured Fusobacteriaceae bacterium
TTTAAAAATTCGAATTTTTTTATCTTAAAAAATATGACTTTTACAATTGTCTAATTATATTAGTTTTTTCCTAAAAGTACATCACTCATTTTATATATTCCATTATTTTGACTAACTAACCACATTGCACCTGTTATTGCTCCATTTGCAAATATTTTTTTTGAATGTGCCTCATGTTTAATTTCTATTACTTCATCTTCTCCAGCAAATATAACAGAATGTTCTCCAACAATAGTACCTCCTCTTACAGAGTGAACTCCTATCTCTTTTTTCTCTCTTTTTTCCATTCCTTCTCTGCCATATTTAAATTCCCTCTTTTCTTTTAGAGCATTACTTATATTTTCCAATAAAGTTTTTGCTGTTCCACTTGGAGAATCCAATTTTTTATTATGATGTTTTTCTATAAGTTCTATATCCCATTCTTCCAATACAGGAACTATATATTTCATAAGTTCATTTAATAAATTCACACCTAAAGATGTATTAGATGCAACTAAAATTGGTATTTTTTTTGAAGCTTGTTCCAATTTAATTTTATCATCTTCACCATGCCCTGTTGTTGCAACTAATAAAGCAACTTCATTTTTTTCTGCATAATCCAGAATCTCTTTAAGTTTACTAAAATGTGAAAAATCTATTATAACATCTGGTTTTTCTGGAAGGGAATTTAAATTTTTATAACATGATAAATCAACAGTTTGTTTTTCATCCACTGCCCCTACAAATATTATATTTTTTCTTTCTTTTAATATTTCCACAACTAATTTCCCCATAGTTCCGTAACCATAAACTGCAATTTTCATATTAACCTCTCTTAAAGACCTATTTTTTTCATTTCTTTTTTCAATATTTCACTAGCTTCTTCACTGATATCATAAAGTGGTAACCTATACCCTCCAACTTCCCAGCCTAAAATATTCAATGCTTTTTTTACTGGAATTGGATTAGTTTCTATAAATAAAGAATGTACAAAACCATTTAATTTAAGTTGTAATTCCTTAGCTTCTTCAGTTTTACCCTCTATATAATTCCATACTATATTATGTGTTTCAAGAGGTAGTACATTAGCTAGAACAGATATCACTCCTTTTCCACCAATTGATGTCATGGGTAGAATTATATCATCATTTCCAGAATAAATATCATATCTCTCACCGAAAATTCTTACAATATTCATAGCATAAGTCATATCACCACTAGCTTCTTTTATTCCAACTATATTTTTTATTTCTTTTAAACCATCCAAAACTTCCATTGATATACTCATACCTGTTCTTCCTGGTACATTATAAAGAATTATAGGAATCTTTACAGCAGAAGCTATCGCTTTAAAATGTTCTACTAATCCCCTTGTGTTAGTTTTATTATAATAAGGAGTTATGACTAGAAGAGCATCTACACCTAATTTTTCAGCCTCTCGACTCATTTTTATTGCATGAGCTGTATTATTTGAACCTGTACCTGCTATTACTGGTATTTTCTTCTTTACAAATTTAATAGTTTTTTCTATTAATTCCAATTGTTCCTCTTCTGTAAGAGTTGATGCCTCTCCTGTAGTTCCATTTATAATTATAGCATCTGTTTTATTTTCAATTTGGAACTTTAAAAGTTCTTCTAATTTTTCAAAATTTATCTCTTTATTCTCTTTAAAAGGTGTTACTAAAGCTACTCCTGAACCTATAAAAACCGACATTTCTATCCTCCTATATTCCATTTTGCTATTAAAAGTTCTGCGATTTGAACTGTATTAGTTGCTGCACCTTTTCTAATGTTGTCAGCTACAACCCATAAATTAACTCCATTTTTTACACTGATATCCCTTCTAATTCTTCCCACAAATACTTCATCTTTTCCTGAACTAGTTATCGCCATTGGATAGATGTTTTTAGAAATATCATCTTCTAAAATTATTCCACGAGCTTCTCTAAACTTTGTTTTTAACTCTTCTATATTAGGTTCTTTTAATAATTCAACATTCATAGATATGGAGTGTGAATTTTTAACAGGAACTCTCACACAAGTAGCTGTTACTGCTAGGTTATCATGGCCTAATATTTTTCTAGTTTCCATTATCATCTTCTCTTCCTCTTTGGTATATCCATTTTCTAAAAATGAATCTATATGTGGAAGACAGTTATACGCTATAGCATGAGGATAATTTGTAGGTAGTTCTCCTTTTATTCCCTCTTCTAAATCTCTTACTCCTTTTACACCACTTCCCGATACTGCTTGATAAGTTGAGTAAACTACTCTTTTTATACCATATAATTCATCTAAAATTTTTAGTGGTAGAACAGATTGGATTGTTGAACAATTTGGGTTTGCTATAATACCTCTATTTGTAAATGCTGATTCAGGATTTACTTCTGGAACAATCAATGGAACTTCAGAATCCATTCTCCAAGCACTACTATTATCTATTACAATCACTCCATTTTTTACTGCAATGGGAGCATAAATTTTACTTAGCTCTCCACCTGCTGAAAATAGTGCAATCTTTATATCTCTATTACTAAAAGAGTCTTTATTTAATTCTTCAACTATAATTTCTTTCCCTTTAAAAATTATTTTTTTTCCAGCTGAACGATTGGATGAAAATAAATACAAATTATCTATTGGAAGCTCTCTCTCTTCTAAAACTTCTAAAAATGTTCTTCCAACCATTCCAGTTGCCCCTACTATAGCAAAATTATATTTTTCCATATTGTTCTCCTATCTTAAATTAATATTTCTCTTTTCAATTAATATTATTATAAACTAAAATTTTCAGCCAGCTTTTCTACAAATTTTTCTATATTATTTTTCTCTATAATCATAGATATAGATATTTCTGATGTAGTACATTGATGAAAACTTATATTTGTTTCTGCTAAAGTTTGAAAAACCTTTGCAGCGACTCCGAAGTTACTTATCATGCCTATTCCCACTAAAGATATCTTTGCTACACCTTTAAGTTTAGCTTCTCTTATATCTGGAAATCTTTTTTTTATTTTAGCCAGGGCTCTTTCTAAAAATATTTCGTCTGTTAAAGGACAAGTAAAAGCTATACTACCTTTTAAATCAGCAACATCATTTTGTGATATCATATCTACATTTACACCTTCATCTGCCAAGGCCATAAAAACAACAGAAACATTTTTAGGGAAAGTTGAGAAATTCTCTATATTCACCATAATTACATTTTCATTTATTGAAATTCCTGTAATCACTTTTTTTTCTATTATTTCATGACTATCACATATATATGTTCCAGTTTCACTTCCCAATGTCTCACCTACATAAATTCTTACACCATATTTTTTACCTATCTCCACTGCTCTTGTTTCCATTATACCTGCCCCCAAGTTTGCCATTTCCATCATCTCCTCGTAGGATATTTTTTCTAGTTTTTTTGCTTTTTTATAAACTCGAGGGTCTACAGAATAAATCCCTTGTACATCTGTATATATTTCACAGTCACACCCCAATGAAGCTGCCAGAGCAACAGCACTAGTGTCTGAGCCTCCTCTTCCCAATGTAGTGATATCCCCTTTATCATTTATGCCTTGAAAACCTGCCACTATAACAATTTGCCCTTCTTTTAAATATCCCTCTATTTTTTCTGTATTTATTTTACTAATTTTATTTTTAGTATGCATACCAACTGTATTTATTCCAGCTTGAGCACCAGTTAATGAAACGGCTTTATGCCCTAAACTTTTTATAGCCATACTTAAAAGAGATATTGACTGCTGCTCCCCAGTTGATAACAAGGTATCTAATTCCCTAATATCCGGTGTTTCAGATATCTCTTTTGCTAATTTAATAAGAGCATCTGTTGCTTTTCCCATGGCAGATACCACTACTACTAATTCATTCCCAGCTTTATTTATTTTACAAAGATATTCTGCTATTTTTTTTATCTTTTCGATTGTACCAACTGAACTTCCACCATATTTTTTAACAACTCTCATAGATCCTCCTTTCAATATTTTTTTGACTGCATATATTTTACCATGAAAAAAAAAAAACTGCACAGAATTTCATCTGTGCAGTTTTTTTATTTCATAGATTCCAAGATAGATTCCACTAAATTTTCCATCTCATCTAATTTATTTTCATTCATTGCTGAAACTAATTCAACTCTTTCATTAAGAATTGTCATATCTTTCATATTTTCTAAAAATTCATTCATTAGTGCTCCTGATTTTGGAGCCCATGAACCATTTTCTATTATAGCAAAAGTTCTTTTCTGAAGATTTAATGCCTTCATATCCATTAAATAGTTATGCATCAAAGGATAAATTCCTAAATTATATGTAACAGATGCCAAAACAATATGACTAAACTTAAAAGTATCTGATATTAATTGTGAAATATGTGTATTTGAAACATCATGCATAATTATATTGGTCATACCTTTTTCCACTAGTTTAGTTGCAAGAACAGTTGCTGCACTTTCTGTATTCCCATACATGGATGCATAAACTATCATTACTCCTTTTTCTTCTGGTTCATATTTACTCCATTTATCATACTTATCTTAGCCAATTGTAATACTAAAAAAAATTAATAAAACAAAGGCTTTTTGTTGATTTTTTTCTTTGAATTTCCTCCACTTTTTGATAAAATTTACTTACCAAAAGAAATAAAATCTTAAGTGGAGGTAAACCCATGTATTTACAAACATCTTTTAATGATGTCTATAACAATCTTATGAACAATCTTGAAAACAATAA
>CAMTJB010000115.1 GCA_947072715.1 uncultured Fusobacteriaceae bacterium
ATTTATATATTTGCTTTTTTATAATTTTTAAAATAAAAAGAACAGAGTGCCCCCTGTTCTAATAATAAAAATGTACGCTAAATACATTCCTAGTTTTAGTTAGATGGGAGGGCATCCATGTGATTGTTCACAATTTAATTGTTCTTTTTTTTATTTTACAGATTATTTTATCATAAGTTAGAGATTTTTTGAAGTAGATTTTTATTCTCTTCACAATAAGAATATTTTATAATTAAAACTATTTTAAATTTTAAAATTACCAATAAAAAAAATTAAATCAATATATAAAATCATACAATTTTATTAATTATATTTCCCTTATATTTTTTCCATAAAACCCTTATTTTATTAGTGTTTTATTCTGTTTATTTTTTTAATAAACTGATATATTAATATACATATTTTTATATGACATATTTATGTTGACATTTTATATTTATAGAGTTACTCTTGTACAAAGTGTTAAAGATAAACAATTAAGATAGAACATAGTTCTTGAAAAAAAGAGGTATTTTTTTCTGCCAATACCTACCGTTCTTTGCAACTATTATGGGAAAACCGTCACTAATTTATCAGAGCATACTTATATGCCTACTAATTATCTGCTCCTAATCCGTAATAAATTATGTATGTTAGTTTTTCCTATCTAAAAATTTATTCAACACTAAAAAATTTTTAAGGAGAACAAAATGAACACACTAACATCTTTTTTTAAATTAAGTCCGGTTTTATTAATGGCAGTCCTTATGTTCTTAGGTTATAATGCACTTATAGTTGCACCTATAGCCACGTGTTATGCAGCTTTTATTGCTATAACAGTTGATAAAAGAAAAGTTGATGATCTTATGACCGCTGCAATAGATAATGCAAAAGAGATGCAAATAGCATTTTTTATTCTTATGGCAGCCTATGCAATGGCGGAAACTTTTATGTCAACAGGAGTTGGAGCAGCAATAATAAACATTTCTCTTAATATTGGTCTTACAGCAAGAACAGTTGCTGTTGTAGGTGTAACTGTTGCCTCTATACTTTCTATTGCAACAGGAACTAGCTGGGGTACATTTGCAGCTTGTGCACCTATATTTCTTTGGTTAAATCATATAGTTGGAGGAAATGTTCTTCTTACTACTGCGGCAATTGCAGGTGGAGCATGTTTTGGAGATAACATTGGTCTTATTTCCGATACAACTATTGTAAGTTCTGGAATACAAGGTGTTGAGGTTATGAAAAGAATTCGTCATCAAGGATTTTGGTCTCTACTTGTCTTAATATCTGGAATTTTATCTTTCTATATTGCTGGAATTGTTTTAGATCTTCCAACAGTTCAAGGAAATGCAGCAGAAGCTATTAATCAGATTCCTGCAGATGTGTGGACAAAACTTGCAGAACAAAGAGAATCAGCAGTTACTCTTTTAAAACAGGTAAAAAATGGAGTTCCATTATACATGGTTACCCCTTTAATTATTGTTTTTATCTTTGCATTTAGAGGAATGGCTACTCTACTATGCCTTTTTTTAGGGATAATATCAGCCCTTATCCTTGGTCTTATTGCTGGAACTGTTCCTAGTGTAAAAGGATTTATGGATATGATAATGGGTGGATTTGCAAGTGCAGGGTCATGGGTTATAGTTATGATGATGTGGATTGCTGCTTTTGGTGGAATAATGAAACTAATGGATGCCTTTAAACCTTTTTCAAATCTTGTAGTTAAGTTATCAAAAAATGTAAGACAACTAATGTTTTACAATGGGGTTCTTTGTATTGCAGGAAATGCGGGACTTGCTGATGAAATGGCACAAATAGTTACAATAGGACCTATTATTAAAAATATAGTAGAAGAAAATGTTGAGGGTTCCCCTGCAGATATGGAAACTCTTAGACTTAGAAATGCTACATTCAGTGATGCTCTTGGAGTATTTGGTTCTCAGTTAATTCC
Source organism: uncultured Fusobacteriaceae bacterium (assembly GCA_947072715.1). The sequence continues at coordinate 1,937 of CAMTJB010000115.1, forward strand.
ATGGCACGTTTATATTGGATTTTATGTAGGAATTGCTAGTGCAGTTTATCCCTTACATGTATTCCATCCCATGGATATTATAAAATATAACTTTGTTGCATTTATTGCAGTTTTCTCTATATTAATACTTACTCTTACTGGTTTTGATAGATTTATTCCAAGATTTTCTCTACCAACTGAACCACAAGTTTCATTAAGAAAAAATAATAATAAATAATAATTAGACCTGCCGTCTATAAATTAGACGGTGGGTTTTTCTATAAATAATGTATAATAGTATAAATTTACTAAATTTAACCAAAAGGAGAATTATGAAAATATTTAGTCAAGGTTGCTCTTTAGATTGTTATGATCTTTGTAAGTTTTTGGTTTATAAAGAGAATGAAAAAGTTATAAAAATTGTAGGTGATAAATCTAATAATTTTACAGATGGTTTTATTTGTAAGAAAGGAACTGCACATATTGAGAGACTTTACCATAAAGATAGATTAAAGCATCCTCTTTTAAAAGTTGGAGATGAATTTAAAGAGATAAGTTGGGATAGAGCATTGAATCTAATTGCTGAAAAACTTCAAATATATAAAAGTGAATTTTCCTCTAACTCTATTATTCATTATGCTGAATCTGGTTCTGGCGCTGTCTTAAAAGGTATTGAAGATGTGTTTTTCAATTTTTATGGTGGTATTACTACTTCAATTGGAAGTACTTGTTGGGGAGCTGGGTCAGCTGCTACTGACTTTGATTTTGGAACTAAAAAAACTAGTTCTATAGAAGATCTAAGAAATTCTAAAACTATAATCTTTTGGGGCAGAAATCCTTATAATACATCTATTCATCTTTTTAAAAAGACTTTAGATGCAAAAAAATCTGGTTCTCTTGTTGTGACAATAGACCCTAGAAAAAATGAAAGTTCTAAAATTTCAGATATCCATGTTGATATAACCCCTTCTACAGATGGAGCTCTTGCTATGGCTATAACTAAATATCTTATTAATGAAAATCTTTTGGATTTTGATTTTATAGATAAATATACTCTAGGAGCAAAAGAATATATTTCATACTTAAACTCTTTAGATATGAATTTTCTTTTAAATGAGTGCAATATCAATTTAGAAACTATAAAAAAATTAGCTTCTCTTTTCATTGAAAAAAAAGTTTCTATATATATTGGGTATGGAATGCAAAAATATTCCAATGGTGGAAACTCTGTTAGAGCGATAAACGCTCTTATGGCACTGACTGGTAACATTGGTGAGGAAGGTTGTGGTTCTTTTTATGCTAATAGATACTACCCAAAAATACTCAATTTAGATCCTTTTAACAGTGATGATTACGCCTTAAATAAACGTGAATTTCAAGTATCAGACTTCATAAAATTTATAGATGAGTCTGTTAATTTAGAAAAGAATCCTATAAAAGCTATTTTCATAACTAAGTGTAATCCACTTAATCAATTTCCACATTTAAATAAAACCATTGAATCTTTTAAAAAAATTGAATTCAAAGTTTGCTTTGATATGTTTATGACAGAAACCGCTAAACATTGTGATTTAATAATACCAGTTACAAATACATTAGAGAGTGAGGATATTATCTATTCATCTATGCATAATCCTGTACTTCTATATAATGAAAAAGTTGTTGAACCAAGTAATATACTTTTAGATGAATTCTATTTTTTTAGAAAACTAGCAGAAATTATGAATATAAAAGAGTATCCACAAGTTGATAAGAAGGAATACATTAATTTAATATTAAAGCCACTTAATATTACTATTGAAAATTTAAAAGAAAAAGAATTCATATTTACCGATAATGATATAGCTTGGAAAGATAAGGTATTCTCTACACCTTCAGGAAAAATTGAAATTTATAGTAAAAAGGCTTTAGAATCTGGAAATTCTCCTTATCCCATATATGTTGCAAGTGAGAAACCAAGTGTTATGTTTCCTATAAGACTTATATCTGCTCATTATAAAGATTCACTTTTTTCTCAACATTTTATAGATGTTGAAGGTAAATCTGAAGTTTTTGTTTCTGAAAATATTTTTAATAAATTTCAAGATAGAAAATACGTTGAATTGCAATCTATACATGGAAAGATAGAGTGTCAGATAAAATGTGATATGAGCTTAAAAGATAATCTTGCATATATGTATATAGGATGGCATCATAGACATGGAAATCCTAATTTTTTATCTTGTAATGGTTCTTCTGAAATGGGTGGACAAATAACTTATAATAATACCTTTATAAAAATAATTTAATTTTTCAACGATAAAATATACACTATATAAAAAAGAACTAATAACAAGTATTTTTACCTTGTATTAGTTCTTTTTTTAATTAATTTACTTATACTTCACTTTTTTTCTTGAAAATACCATTAAGTATTAATGCAAGTGCTCCATCCCCAACAACATTACATGCTGTTCCAAAACTATCTTGAAGAGCAAATATTGTTAACATTAAAGCTACTCCTGTTTCATCAAATCCTAATACTGATACTATAATTCCTAAAGAAGCCATTACAGTACCTCCTGGTACTCCAGGTGCTCCTACTGCAAAGATTCCTAATAAGAATATAAATAAAATCATTGATCCTAATGTAGGAAGATGTCCATATAATACTTGTGATACTGTCATTACAAAGAATACCTCTGTTAATACAGAACCACATAAATGAACTGTTGATCCTAAAGGAATTGCAAAGTTAGCTATATCTTCATCTAAAACTTCAGATTTTTTTGCACAACTTAGTGCT
>CAMTJB010000116.1 GCA_947072715.1 uncultured Fusobacteriaceae bacterium
CCAGCTATTATAGATATCTGTTTTGTTATTTCTATTGAATTAATACCACTATTTTTTGAAAATAAACTTAGTATAGTTAAAATAAGTATTACTATTCCAGAAATTATTTTTAATGCTTTACTATTATGCTTTTCCTCTATACACATTTCCGTGATTGTCCATAACATTGAATCACAGAGAGTTACAACAGATATAAAAATTGTAATAATCATTATCCAAGAAAATAGTTGATTTAATGGATAACTTTCTAAAAATAAAAATAGAGAAGATTCTATCCCATTAATATTCATTCTATTCCAAAGATCTATGCCAGAATTTTGTTGATATATAGCTGCACTACCAAAAATTAAGAACCAAATCATACTGAAAATAGATGGCAAAAATAGATTGAAATTTAAAAATTCTTTTATGGTTCTTCCTTTAGAGATTTTTCCAAAAAACATCCCTGAAATGGGTGTATATGCTATCCAAATTGCCCAATAATATACTGACCACGACTTAAACCAAGAATCTTTATTAACATTGAAGGTATGAGCAGAAAACTCTAATAAGTATTTGGGAAATACACTTAAAGATTTTATTCCAGTTGTCAGTATATATGTTGTTGGTCCAAAAATAAATATATATATTAATAAGATAAAATATATTTTAGAATTATAATTAGATAATCTCTTTATTCCCTTTGTTAATCCAAAACAACTAGAGATTACAAAGGATATTGTTATTAATAAAAGTATTAAAAGATTGAAATTTTTATCTATTTTACCATTTAATAATACTCCAGTTCCCCCTATAATTTGTATGGTTGCTATTCCTAATATAGCCACTAATCCAAATACCATACTAAAAATTGAAATAACATCGAGAAAATTTTTTATCTTTTCAGGTATTTTTTTACCAAATATAGGATATAAGAGTGATCCTAATTGAAAAGGCATATCTAAATTATATACGGCATAACCTATTCCTATTCCTATTAATGAATATAGTGAGTAAGGAAGAATAGTCCAATGGATTAATACTATAGATAGAGACATTGTTGATTCATTATTTCCAAATTTTTGTAAAAAATTTGGTGTATTCACTAAATGTATGATTGGTTCTGCAATTCCCCAAAAAACAACTCCCGTACCTATCCCCGTGCATAAAGTGATACAGAACCAATTCCATTTGCTCATTAAGGGCTGAGCATCCTTTCCTCCTAATTTAATATTTTTAAATTTTGAGAAATATAGATAAATACAGACTCCTAGAGCTGATATTGTAGTTAATTGAAATAACCATCCAAAATTCGCAAAAATAAATTCAACCAATCCAACTTCAAAAGTATAAAATTTTATTGGAAAAAAAATACTACAAAATATTATTAGAGTAAATAAAGTCATTAGGGGAATGACAACATTCACTCTAATTTTATAAGGTAATTCCATCTTCACAAATTATCCCCGTTTTTTTTTCATTATTTACCATTTTTAACAGAATAAAAGAAGCTACTATTCCTAAAATACTACATCCTAATGATAAAGCAAAAATATATTTATATGCCAAATCTCCATACTTATCTAACCAACCTCCCACCATTGTATAATAGAAAGCATCGGGTAAAAATCCAATTACAGACACAAATCCAACTACTATTCCTGTAAGATTCATAGGGATGTTAGATTCGTCAATAGTTGCAAAATAGATTCCTCTAAAAGCAAACATCAATATTGTTAGTACAAGCATGTTAGTTAAAGCTACATAAAGTAAATCTGGAGTCCCTGGAGTTAGCAGAAAAATTCCTTGAGTTATTGCAACTAGAATAAAACCTATGAATAAACACTTTGTTGATGAGCCAACTCTATCTGCAATCACACCAGCAAGGGGAGAGGCCACAAATTTAATAACATAAGTTCTAAATATAGCAACAAAAGCTATTAATCCCATAGACATTTTGAATATCTCTTTCATATAGGGATTTAAATATGTTAAACTAGAAAATATCATGTATGCTGAAAAGATTATTGCACTTATTAACCAAGCTTTTGGCATTTTTACTGCTTTAACTAAACTAGAGAATTTGACTTGCTCTTTATCTTCAACATTTTTCTCTTTTATTACTAAATATAAAATTATCCCTATTATAATTGAAGTTATTGAATACATTATTGTGGCAGCTTTAAAGCCTACTGCAATATCAGTAAATTTAGAAAAAAAGTATAATCCTAAAAATGATAGTAAAGTCCCTGAAACTCCTCCTGCACCCTCATAAAAACCAAATAGTCGTCCTTGCTCAGAACTATCACCTAGCATTCTAATAACTTTAATTATTGAGGCAAAATATGTTAAAATCGTCGTTATTCCAAATAAAAAGAAAATTACACATAAATTTCTATAACTAGGTCCTGTAGCCATCCAAAACCCTAATAATCCAGTAGACACTAGAGAAAATAAAACTAATTTCTTTGCTGGATATTTATCTGCTATTATCCCTCCTGGGAAATATGATATAGTTGCTACTATTCCATAAATACTTAGTAAATCTCCCAACTGCTTATGAGAAAGATTTAAAGCTTCTCTCATAGGATCATAAAAAACTGATTTCATATAGGGCAAACTATACATAGCTGTCGTTCCAAATCCTATTAGAAATATTATTATTAATTTTTTTAATCTCTCGTTCATTAAATATCCCCCTCAATTGCTAAAAATGCATTTTTTAAGTCTTCTATTAAATCTTCTGCCTCTTCTAAACCAACAGCTAATCTTATAAGCTTATCTTCGTATAAAGATACCAATGTATGGCCTTCTCCCAAGCTTGTTGCTATAGTTATTAATTCTAATGAATTTATAAACTTATTTATAATTTTTTTTCTGTAATTTTTTTCTATGCAATCTAATTTCAATTGGAAAGATACCATTCCACCGCCTTTCCCATTCATTTGAGTCTTACAAAGTTCATAATCTGGACTTGAAGATAATGCTGGATAATTAACCACTTCTACTAATTTGTTTGAAGATAGATATTCAGCTATTTTTAAGGCATTTTCACAGTGCTGTTTTATTCTAAGATTTAACGTTCTTAGACCTCTCAATATGAGCCATGCATTCATTGGTGATAAAGTTGATCCAGTGAAGCATGGCATTGAAGGCCATTCTATTTTATGTATCAATTCTTTTTTTCCTAAAACAGCTCCTCCTATAGCATCTCCATGTCCATTTATAAATTTAGTAAGGCTATGAATGACTAAATCTGCTCCTAATTTTGTTGGATATTGTATTGGAAAAGGAGCAAAAGTAGAATCAACTATTAAGATGAAATCTTTATTCTCTTTTAATTTGGCAATTTTTTTTATGTCTACAAGTCTCAAAGATGGATTCATAGGAGATTCAATATATACAATTTTTGTGTTTTCTTTCAGTTCTTTTTCTATGTTTTCAACTTGGGTTGCATCTACAAAAGAAACCTCAACTCCAAATTTCATTAAGCACTCTTTTACAAATAAAGTAGTATGAGAAAATATTCCTTGAGCACATATTAAGTGATCACCACTTTTTAGAAATTGTAGTAATGTTGATGTAATGGCTCCCATTCCTGAGCCCGTCACTACAGCTTTTTCAGCACCTTCCAACAAAGCTAAATTATCAGCTAATTGATCTGTTGTAGGATTTGTTTCTCTCGAATACACGTGTTTCCAAGAATAGCAATATTCTTCAAATTTTTCTTGCGTTTCTGCTGAATAAGTTGCTGTAAAATGAATTGGATCATTAACTGGATTTCCTTTTTTCTCTTTTAATCTAATACCATGTGTTATAACAGTATTAAAGTTCTTGCTTTTCATTTCTTGATACCTCCTGATATATAATCTTAGAAGATTATATATCAAAAAAAATAAAAAGTCTAACTTTAAGTCTAACTTTAGAACAAAAACACGTATTTTTATACTAAAAATGATTTTTAACTAACCGAAACTATAAATTTCTGAAATTAATTTGCTTAAGATTTCTTATTTTTTCATTATAATTAGGTATATTATACGTTTTTCAAAAAGTCCTATAATATAATAAAGTAAAATATGAAATTTTAGGGAACAAAAAAAGTTCCCTAAAATAAAAAAAAGCCAGTTCACTTTTTAGTAAACTAACTTTTAATTTAATCTTTTGTAGCTCCCTTTGTTAATCCACCAACTAAGTATTTCCTAAAAACAATGGCTAAAATACTTGGAGGTAATAATGCTAAAATCCCTGCTGCTGCCATTTGTCCATATTGAATCATATCCTTTGAAGAAAACTCAGCTATTAAAATACTTAAAGGTTTTGTTTCTCTAGAAGAAGCAAGAATCAAAGGTATTTGGTACTGATTCCATGACATTAAAAATATCATTAATATACTAGTTAAAATAATTGAATAAGTATTTGGAAGTATTATGTAGAAGAAAACTTCTATATTTCCACATCCTTCTATTAAAGCCATCTCCTCTATCTCTTCAGGAAAAGTATTAAAGTAGTTAGAAGTTATCCAAGTAATAACTGGCAAGAAAGATGAAACATATATTAGTGATAACCAAAACGTATTATCTAAAATTTCATAATCTGAAAAAATAGTGTATAGAGGTATAATTGTTGTAAATAAAGGTACAATTATAG
>CAMTJB010000117.1 GCA_947072715.1 uncultured Fusobacteriaceae bacterium
ACTGCTTTTCCTAAGTAAACTGTACCATCAGTTCCTACAACTTTTTTTATATCTCCAGTAAAATCAACGCTTTCTACTGTAGCACGTATTTTTTTTGCTCCAAAATGTTCAGCTTGGTTTATTAGTCTTTTTACAAGTTCTGGCCCTGTAGTTTCTATTGCTCCTTCATGATGAAGAGACCCTGGGTAATTTGCAACTTCATCTGTAATTGCTATTTGTCCCCCTCCTATTCCTCTTTCTAAAATAATAGTATCTAACTTTGATCTACCTGCATATAAAGCTGCTGAAAGTCCAGCTGGACCAGCTCCAATAATTATAATGTCGTGAATATTTTTTTCCATAAAATCCTCCTAAAAATTATTATAAATAATACCTTAATAGAATTGATTAATACTTTCTAGTCCAGTTTTTAAAAGAGAAAAATCAATAAGTTGAAAATCTTCTTTTATATCTTCTGGATATACAATTATTTTAGAGTCACTTAGCATTTTTTGAGTTATTCCTATGCAATTCTCTATTTTTTCTAAAGATGCTATGTCAACTGTCATTTTTGCTTTATGTGATAAAATTATAGATTTATACATTGTTTCACTAGGTTTTATACTTCCTGTTAAAGGGTGAGTTAATAATTCGTGTCCCAAATGTATGTAATCTCTTGCTTTTAGAAGTATTTCCAATAAACTACTATTCTGACTATAACAGAAATCTCCTTCATAAACAAGCTGATCTTTCTGAGTTAGTGGGTTATTTGATAAAATTAAAGTTTTCACTGTTTCACCTTCATAATCTTGATTTGTTTTTATTATATACGCAAACGTCTACAAAATCAATAAAATGTTTTATAAAAAAGCATATTATTTTAAAAAAGAACTTTTTTTTCGTTTTGGTACAAATTGATAATTTTTTTCATAATTTTTATTTTATTTAATAGAAAAAATATGCTACCATGTTGTATAGATATAACCATAATTAAAAAATTAGGAGGAGTGTATGTTTGAAATTTTAGAAAAAAAATGGCTTTCTGAAAAAATTTGCTTAATGGAAGTTAAAGCAAAAGAGCTATCATATAGTGCAAAGCCTGGACATTTTGTTATTGTAAAGACTAATCAAAAAAGTGAAAGAGTACCTCTTACAATTTGTGATTTTAATCATGAAAGAAAAAGTATCACACTAGTTTATCAGATTTTAGGAAAAAGTACTTTGGACATGTCTAAATTAGAAGTAGGAGAAAGATTTCAAGATATCTCTGGTCCTTTAGGACATTATAGTGAATTAATAGATACTCCTATGGAGGAATTAAAAAAGAAAAAGTTCTTATTTATTGGTGGAGGAGTTGGAATAGCTCCAGTATATCCACAATTAAAATGGATGACAGAAAATAATCTAGATTACGATGTAATTTTAGGTGCAAGAGATCAATCTCTTCTAATACTAGAAGATGAAATTAGAAAATTAACAGATAATGTTTATGTTTGTACAGATGATGGATCTTTAGGTCTAAAAGGTAATGTTGTTAATATGATGGCATACCTAATTGAGGAATTAGGTAAAAATTATGATCAACTTATCTCTATTGGCCCCCTTCCTATGATGAAATTTTCAACATTAAAAGCTAAAGAATACAATATTCCAACTATTGTAAGTTTAAATCCTTTAATGATAGATGGAACTGGAATGTGTGGAGCTTGTCGGGTTTCTATTGGGAAAGATATTAAATTTGCTTGTGTTGATGGACCAGAATTTAATGGTTATTTAGTTGATTTCGACGAAGCAATAAGACGTCAAAATATGTACAAAACTGAAGAAGGCAAATCTCTTTTAAGTGCTGAAGATGGATATAAACAACACGGAAAAGGGTGCGGATGCGGTCATGATGATATTAATGAAAGTGTAGAGAAACCTTTTGATAAGAAAAAAGCTGTTCCTATGAGAGAGTATGAACCTGAAAAGAGAGTTAAAAATTTTTTAGAAGTTTCATATGGTTATAATATCGAGGAAGCTTTGAAAGAATCAACTAGATGTCTAGAATGTAAAAATCCTAAATGTCGTGAAGGGTGCCCTGTTGGAATAGATATCCCTGGATTTATTAAAGAGATAAAAACAAATAACTTAAAAGGTTCAGCTGAAGTTTTAGCAAAATATACACTATTACCTGCGGTTTGTGGTAGAGTATGTCCTCAAGAAACTCAATGCGAAGAAAAATGTATCGTTGGAATCAAAGGGGAATCTGTAAAAATTGGAAGACTTGAAAGATTTGTTGGTGACTGGATGCTGGATAATTATGAAGGGAGTAAAGCTTCTGAAAAGAAAAGTCAAAAAGTTGCAGTTGTTGGTAGTGGTCCTGCTGGATTAACTGCTGCATCTGAACTTGCTAAAAAAGGATACAGTGTTACAGTATATGAAGCTCTTCATGAACTTGGTGGAGTTTTAACTTATGGTATTCCTGAATTTAGACTTCCAAAGGACACAATTGTTAGAAGAGAGATTGAAAATATTAAAAAACTTGGTGTAGAATTTGTTACAAACTATATAGTAGGAAAAACTTATACAATAGATGAACTATTTGCTAAAAAGGGATTTGACGCTATCTTTGTAGGGTCAGGAGCTGGATTACCTAAGTTTATGAATATTCCTGGTGAAAACCTTAATGGTGTTACATCTGCAAATGAATTTTTAACAAGAATTAACTTAATGAGAGCTCATGAAGATGATTATGATACTCCAGTTAAACTTGGAAAGAAAGTTGTTGTTGTTGGTGGAGGAAATGTTGCAATGGATGCAGCTAGAACCGCTGCTAGATTAGGAGTTGACGTAACTGTAGTATATAGAAGAAGACAAGAAGATCTACCAGCAAGACTAGAAGAGATTCATCATGCAATGGAAGAGGGAATTAAATTTAGATTCTTAACTAATCCACTTGAAGTATTAGGTGATGATCACGGAAATGTTGTTGGACTTAAGTGTCTTAAAATGCACTTCTCTCAACCAACTGATGGTGGAAGAGCTGAAGTTAAAGCTATTGAAGGAACAGACTTCTTTATTCAGGCAGATACTGTAATAATGTCTCTAGGAACAACTTCAAATCCAATTATAACTAATAAATCTGGAATTGAACTTACAAAATATAAATACATAAAAGCTGGAGAGGGAAGTACAAAAACTTCTAGAGAAGGAGTTTATGCTGGTGGAGATATAGTTACAGGTGCTGCTACTGTTATTCTTGCTATGGGAGCTGGAAAGCAAGCTGCTGAAGAAATTGATGAATATTTAACTAATAAAAAGAAATAATTTCATTAAAAAATATAATATAAAAAAATTAATTCAGATTAATTTAATAAAAAGACCTTTCCTAAATAACTTAATTAGTTATCTTTAGAAAGGTCTTTTTATATTTTTACTCTTTATTATCTACTTCTCTTTTCTATTTTACAGATTCAAAATCTTCCATGTTCTTTTTAACTAACTTACTCAATAGTAATATGGCAATTAAGTTTGGAAGAACCATTAATCCATTAAACATATCTGCTAATTCCCATACTAACTCTACTTTTAATGCTGATCCTAACACTATCATCAGCATAACGATTACTCTATACACGTTTATTGCACTATTTTTTTCAAATAAATATCTTATATTTGCTTCTCCAAAGAAATACCACCCTATTATAGTAGAAAAAGCAAAGAAAAACAGGCATATTGCTATAAATGGACCTCCAAATATGCCCATATTATTTTGAAATGCTAATTGTGTTAAAGTAATTCCTGTTGCCCCTGTAATTCCTGAAGTTACAAGAACTAGTGCAGTACCTGTTAATACTACAAAAGTATCAATAAAAACTGTAACTATTGCAACTATTCCTTGATCATTAGGATGCATAACTTTCGCTACTGCATGAGCATGTGGTGTTGATCCCATTCCTGCTTCATTAGAAAATAATCCTCTTGAAACTCCATATCTAATAGACTGCTTTACTGTTATTCCAAGAGCACCTCCTAAAGCTGCTTGAGGGTTAAATGCTGAATAAAATATAGTAGATACTGCTGCTGGTAATTTTCCTATATTCATAATCAATATTATAAAACAAGCTAAGATATATAATCCTGCCATAACAGGAACCACTTTTTCAGTTACTGCTGCTATTCTTCCTATTCCACCAAAGAATACAAACCCTGCACATAGGGCAACAATGATTCCAATAATTACTGGACTAATACCAAAAGCCTTATTAAATGCTTCACCTATGGAATTTGATTGAACTGCACACCCCATAAATCCAAGAGCTACTATACATGCTACTGCGAAGAATATTGCTAAAGATTTCGCAATAATTTTATTTGAAAAAGCCTCTTCTATATAATATGCTGGTCCTCCTGAAATTTGATCTCCAACTCTTTTTTTGAATAATTGTGCACAAACTGCTTCAGCATATATAGTTGCCATTCCAAAGAATGCACTAACCCACATCCAAAATATAGCTCCCGGCCCTCCTGATACAATTGCTGTGGCTGCTCCTGCTAAATTACCTGTTCCCACTTGAGCTGCAATCGCTGTAGCTAAAGCTTGAAAAGATGACATCCCCTCTTTGTTAGCTTCCTCT
>CAMTJB010000118.1 GCA_947072715.1 uncultured Fusobacteriaceae bacterium
TAAACTACAATGAACTTTTAAATGAAAAAAACTATATTTTAATAGATGTGCGTTCACCTCAAGAATTTATGTTAGAAGGGATTCCAGGTGCGATAAATATACCAATTTTACTAGACGATGAAAGAGCAGAGGTTGGTACAGCGTATAAACAAACATCTCCTGAATCAGCTAAAATTTTAGGAATTGGATTTATTTCCAAAAGATTACCTGAAGTTTTTCAAGAAATTAATGCTCTTTCAAAAAAATACAAAAAAATAATTTTTTACTGTGCTAGAGGAGGAATGAGAAGTGGAAGTCTCTCTTCTTTATTTGCGTCTCTAGGATACAAAGTTTTCAAGCTTAATGGCGGGTATAAATCTTATAGAGAGCATGTACTAAAAGAGATTCCTGTTCTTAATGAAGGGGTAAAATATGTTATTATTCATGGGAAAACTGGAGTTGGAAAAACAAAACTATTAAATTCTTTAGAAAGTAAAGGATTTAGTGTTTTAGATTTAGAAAGAATGGCAGATCATAAGGGATCTTTCTTCGGTGGACTTTGTGAAAAAAGACCTCAAAGTCAAAAGAGATTTGAATCTCTTCTTTATGATTTTTTCTCTAAAAATAAACCAACATACGTTATAGCTGAAAGTGAAAGTAAAAGAATAGGTAATGTATATGTACCAGAATCTATCTACCACTCTCTTCTACAAGGGGAGCACATTTTAGCCGATACAACTATAGAGCATAGAGTTAAAATTGTTATGGAAGACTATACTAATACTGACAAAAAAGCAATCGAAGAGTGTATTTTAAAATTACAAAGGTATGCTAGTAAAGAATATGTTAGTACACTTCTAAAACTATTAGAAGAGGATAATCTTCCTGAGATTTCTAAACTTCTTATGACAGATTACTACGACTCATTATACCAAAAGAGTATTGATAAATATGATTTTGAAAATATTGCTTTCTACGAAAATATACCTGAAGGAACTGAAAAAGTTATTACTATTTTAGAAAAATTTGGTATTAGTAATAAAATTGAAGATGATTCAGTTGAAATAGTAGAAAAAAATATTGAAAAAAAAGAAGAAACAAAATAGATTTTATAATTCTATCCATAATTTCCAAACAACTAAAAATATCATTTGACATATGTAATTCAATTTGATATTATAACTTTAATTAAAATAAAAGGAGGTTTTTCAGTGACTACAAAATATTTTTTAAGGAGAAGCAAATAATTAATTTATATAAATGTTAATTTCTACATTTGTATTATTTTTATTTGTTTTAAATATCTGTTTAAGATATTTTCTTTAAAATATTTGGTTACTGTAAACCCTCTTTTTTTTATATAATTTTATTTTAGCTATTAACAATGGAGTCTCTCCGTTTTTCTTAGTGTATATTTTTATATTAAAAAATAGTGAACACAGTAATTCAAATATTATTGTGTTTTTTTATTATAAAATAATAAACTTAAAGTTAAAAGGAGTAAAATATGGAAAGCATAAAAGAAAAAGTTATATTGGCATACTCAGGTGGACTTGATACCTCTGTTATTATTCCATGGTTAAAAGATAATTATAATAATATTGAAGTAATTGCTGTAGCAGTAGATGTTGGGCAAAAAGAAGATTTTGAACTTGTAGAAAAAAAAGCTTTAAAAATTGGAGCTTCAAAATTTTATTTAGTAGATAAAAAAAATTCTTTTGTTGAAGATTACATATTTCCTACACTGAAAGCAGGTGCTAAATATGAAAATAAATACCTCCTTGGTACTTCTACTGCAAGACCTGTTATAGGTGAAGCATTAGTTGAAATTGCTCATAAAGAAAAGGCAAAATATATTGCTCATGGAGCTACTGGAAAAGGAAATGATCAAGTGAGATTTGAATTAGCAATCAAAGCCCTTGATCCCTCTATTAAAATTATCGCACCTTGGAGAATTTGGGATATAAAATCTAGAGAAGAGGAGATTCAATACCTTGAATCTAAAGGAATCGACTTACCTTTTAAGAAAAAGTCTCCTTATAGTAGAGACGAAAATCTTTTTCATGTAAGCCATGAAGGGTTTGACTTAGAAAAACCTAGTAATGAACCTGACTTTGAAAATATACTTCAACTTATAACTCCATTAGAAAAAACTCCAAATGTTGGAGAATATATAACTATTGAATTTGAAAAAGGTATTCCAAAAAAATTAAATGGTTCTCCTATGGATGGAGTTACTTTAATTAACACTCTTAATACAATTGGAGGAAAACATGGAATTGGTATTCTTGATATTGTTGAAAATAGATTAGTTGGACTTAAATCTCGTGGTGTCTACGAAACTCCTGGAGGAACAATTCTATACTTTGCTCATGAAGAGCTAGAGCATCTATGTCTAGATAAAGAGACTCTTCATTCGAAAATTAATATTTCTAATGAATTTTCTAAACTAGTATACAATGGTCAATGGTTTACAACTATTAGAAAAGCAATTTCAGCGTTTATTGATGTTACTCAAGAATACGTAACTGGTGAAGTGACATTAAAGTTATACAAAGGCAATATTATATCAGCAGGAACAAAATCTGAGTACTCTCTATACTCTGAAGAATTTTCTACATTTGAAAAAGATTCAGTTTATAATCAGCAAGACGCTGAAGGTTTTATTAATTTATTTGGACTTTCTATAAAAATAGAATCTCTTTTAAGAAATAAGAAATAATAAAATATTGAAGTAAGTAAGATAATAAAGCAACAAATAAGGGATTTATCTCCTATCTACAGAGGTAGGAGAATTCTTATCCCAAAACTCTTAAAATATAGTATAACTTAATAAAAGGAGCTGTTTATTATGAAAAAATTATCCTCTATATTATTTTTTGCATTAACTATACTTTTTATAGGATGTGGAGAAAAAAATAAAATTAACATTGAAAAAGTTCCTGAAAAAAAAGTTTTTCACGTTGGAACTAATGCAGAATATGCCCCTTTTGAATATCTTGAAAATGATAAAATTGTAGGTTTTGATATAGAACTTCTAGAAAAAATTGCTCAAAAGGTTGGTTTTGAATTAAAATGGAATAATATTAGCTTTGATGGATTAATTCCCGCTCTTCAAAGTGAAAAAATCGACATCGTAATTGCTGCTATGACTGTAACAGAAGATAGAAAAAAAGCTATTAATTTTTCTAATCCATACCAAGAATCACCTGCAACTTTTTTAACAACTGTTGACAGTCTTTTTACTGATATTAAAGATGCTCAGGGTAAAAAATATGGTGTTCAACTAGGAACTACGCAAGAAATTATAGCAAATAGCATTGAGAACTCTGAAGTTATCCCTTATAATTCAGCTTCTCTTGCTGTTTTAGATCTGAAATCTAAAAAAATAGACTGTGTTTTAGTTGATAAATCCGTTGCTGAAAAATTTGTTAAAGCTAATCCAGAAATAAAAATCATTGGTTCTTTAAATGGAGATTCTAAAGCTATTGCATTTAGAAAAACTTTTGATAAATCCATTATTGAAAGTATTAATAAAGCTATTGAAGATTTAATAAAAGATGGGACTATGGCCGAATTAGAAAAAAAATATAATATTTAATATTATATTTTTTTCATTTTAATTTTTTATAATTAATTAAACTTAAAAAGGGATATATTCTCTACGATAGAATATATCCCTTTTTATTTTTTTATATTTATTTTTATATTTTTTTTAATAAATTTAGCAATTGATTATACTCTTCTTGAGAAAGATTTTGACTTAAAAGAGCATCTAATTTATCTAAAACATTCAATATTACTGGCTTTAATTCTTGACCTTTTTCTGTTAGATAAATATTATACGCTCTTCTATCTTGAGAATCTTTTACCTTATATAAAAAACCTCTATCTTCAAGCTTCTTTATTGATTTAGTTATATTTCCCTTATCGATATTAAATGTTTGACTTAATTCATCTTGTCTAGCTACGCTATTATTGTATAGATGCATCAAAAACATTATCTCTCCTGGAGCTATATCACAATTTTGCTCAGCTAATTCCTTCGTTAAAAAAAAATGTGCCCGTCTAGATAACCTTCCAATAAATTTACCTATTGTATTTCTAGTTTCTAATCTCACTTTCCCTCCATTTCTTAATAGTTGTTTTCTGGAAAACCATCAGTCTCTTTTTTTACAAAATACATAATAACAATTGCCGCAAGCAAATCAGCTATTGATTGTGCTATCCATACTCCTGACAACCCCATTACTTTTGTTAAAAGTGCTATTAATGGTATTAAAAAAATTAACTGTCTTAGTAAACTTAAAATTAATGCAATCTTGGCTTTTCCTATGGCTTGAAAGAATTGAGTTCCTACCATTCCAATTGCTATTGCAGGCATAAACATTGTATATAATCTTAAACCATTCACAGCAATTCCAAGTATATTTTCATCACTACTAAATGTTTTTATTATATTTTGTGGGAAAATTTGAATAAAAAGATATGCTAAAGTCAGTAATACTAAAGCTAAAATTTTAGATTTAGTAAGAGCTTCCTTAACCCTCTTATAATTTCTAGCTCCATAGTTATAACCTATAATTGGTTGTGCACCCTGAGTTATTCCAAATATAGGC
>CAMTJB010000119.1 GCA_947072715.1 uncultured Fusobacteriaceae bacterium
TTCTTAAATCTTCTAATGCCTCTTCTACAGTGTGAAACATATATCCTCCAATTTTAAATAAGTTTTTATCTCTTACATCTATAATAAACTATAAAAATCCATTTTCCAACAAAAATCTTTTATTTATCTTACTCTCTTTTTTTACATTTTCTTTTTTCATAGTATTATTTTTCATACCAGCTATAAGACTTTTCTCTACAAATTTTCCTATAAGATCCGTCTCTAAATTAACTGAATCACCAACTTTGTTACTTCCTAAAGTTATCATCTTTTGAGTGTGCGGTATTAAAGATACACAAAAAGTATTTTTTTCAACAAGAGATAGAGTAAGACTTGCTCCATCAATAGTTATTCTCCCTTTTTCAACAATATACTTCATATACTCACTAGGAGTTTCTATTGTATAAACTTTTGAAAAACCATCATTTTTTATTTTTATGATTTTACCTTGGCACTCTACGTCTCCAGTTACTAAATGTCCACCTAATGGAGTTTGTAATGTCAGAGATTTTTCTAAATTAACCTTACTTCCAATCTTAAGAGATTTTAATCCACTTCTACTTAGTGATTCATTCATTATATCTGCCGTGTAATAATCTGACCCTAACTCTACTACCGTTAGACAAACTCCACTTGTAGCAATACTATCTCCTAACTTAGCATCTTGAATTACTTTATTGCACTTTATTTTCAGTTTTACACCTTTTGAGCTATGCTTTATATCTGAAACCATTCCTATCTCTTCTACTAATCCAGTAAACATTTTTCACCTCTTTACAGCCTTTTGTATCTAAACATTAACTTTTTTATTTTTAATTTCCAATTTGAGTTTTAATTAAAATCAAACTGAACCCCTATATTTTCATCATAAAGATTATACTTTACTTTTGGCAAGTTTATACATTGATCAATAGACTCTCTTGAAAATCCACTAATAAATGATATCCCTTTGCTATCTCCCATTATTTTAGGAGCTATAAAAATCTCTCCTGAATCTATTAAATTCTCTTTAAAGAATTGAGAAATTATACTTTGACCACCTTCAACTAATATTCCGTCTATTCCTAATTTTCCTATCTCTTCTAAAATTTGAATTAAATCAAATTTATCACCTTGAAAAGTTATGAACTTAACTCCATATTCAGTCTCTAATCTCTTATATTTTAGATTTTTTTCAGACTCTTCAACACCCTCTATACTTCTGTTTTTATCAGATGTTATTATAATTGTTTTTAAATCTGAGTTTTGAGAAATAATCTTATAATCTTCTGGTATTTCAAGTTTAGAGTCAAAAACTATTCTATAAGGATCTCTTCCACCTTGCATCTTAGTTCTCAGTTCTGGATTATCATTTATAACGGTATTTTTCCCTACCATAATCCCTAAAAATCTATTTCTATACTCTTGGACTTTATCTCTAGCTTTTGAATTTGTAATCCATTTTGATGAACCGTTTTCTGTGGCTATTTTCCCATCTAGTGTAATTCCACATTTTAAGAAAATATACGGTATTTTTTTCACAATATATTTAAAAAATACTTTATTTATATCATGTGATTCATCACTTAAAATTCCAACCTCTACTTCAATACCAGCTTCTTTTATTATATTAATACCATTTCCTGCAACTTGTGGATTAGGATCCATAGCTGCAACAACACATCTTTTAAATTTATTCTTTACTATTAAATTTGCACAAGGAGGTGTTTTTCCATAATGTGAACAAGGCTCCAATGTTACATATATTGTCATTCCATCTAAATCAGGTTCTTTTCCCATTTCTATTAGATTTCTTTTTGCATCTGCTACAGCATTTACTTCTGCGTGAGGTCCACCATAAAATTCATGATATCCTTTTCCAATAATCTCTCCATCTTTTACAATAACAGCTCCTACTAAAGGGTTAGGATTTACTCTCCCTTCCCCTTTAATAGCTTCTTCCAAGGCTATTTTCATAAAAGATAAATCTTCTTTTGATGCCAGCTCTTTATTCATAGTACAACCTAAAATCCTTTAATTAAGTTTACCATCTCAATAGCTCCAACTGCTACTTCAAATCCTTTGTTTCCTGCTTTAGTTCCAGCTCTTTCAATTGCTTCTTCAATACTATTTACTGTTAAAACTCCAAACATAATAGGAATTCCAGTTTCCATAGATGCTGATGCAACACCTTTTGATACTTCTGAACAAACATAATCAAAGTGAGGTGTAGCTCCACGAATTACAGCTCCTAAAGTTACTACTGCATCATATTTACCACTCATTGCCATCTTCTTTGCTATTAAAGGAATCTCATATGCTCCTGGAACCCAAGCAACGTCTATATTTTCTTCTGCTACTTCGTGTCTTTTTAATCCGTCAAGTGCTCCACCTAAAAGTTTTGAACCAATAAACTCATTAAATCTTGCACAAACTATTCCAACTCTCATTTCTCTTCCTACAAAATTTCCTTCAAAAACTCTTACCATTTTAATTCCTCCATTTTATATATATTATTTTTTATTTTTATAAACTTCAAAAGTTATAAAGAATAATTTGGATTTTTCAAAATAAAAAACCCCAATTACTTGGGGTTGTTGAGTTTACAGTTAATCTTCTATGACACTTTGCCTTTTAAATTTTAGTTTACTGGATTTATCTAGCATTTTACAACTATCGCTCTATCTAGTTGCCATAACAGCTTTTATCTAGTGCTAGTTATTTTAAAATCCCTTTTAATCTAGTCTAAAATTCTATTTTACAAAAGTAGACATACAATATTAAAACTTCTCTCATCCAGACTATACTGTCGGTACTGGAATTGCACCAGTTCAAGTTCGAAAACCTCGCGGACTATAACCGCCGGTAGGGAATCATTTAAAAAACTCACCCTGCCCCGAAGTAAATAATAATTTATTCTTTTCCTTAGTATACAAATTTATTATCTAAATTGTCAATACTTTATTTTTTAATTTTTTTATTTTAAGTATCCAATGAATCAGTTATTAGATTAGTTATTCAATCTTTTTAATCCTTTTTAATACACTTTTCATTATAAAAAATGCTGAAACAGTTTCTGAAACTGGGAAGGCTAACCATACCCCTTTTAATCCAAATAAATATCCAAATAGGTAAATGAATCCTATGTTAAGTACTAAAACTCTTATTACAAAATATCGAGTAGCTAAATTACTTAACTTTATTGATTGCATAAAATTATTACATGCTAAAAATATGGCTGTTGAAACCATTAGGAATAAATTCATTCTCATTCCAAAGGATGCTTCTTTAACTAATTCAGGGTCGTTCTTAACAAAGAATCTTACTATGTTTTCTGAAAAAATTAGCATTAATAAAACTAAAAAAATTGTTACAACTGTAACTACTATAATCTGAATTCTAAATACTTCTTTTAATTTTTTATATTTTTTAGCCCCAAAATAATATGATGTAATTGCTACTGTTCCTTGACTGAAACCTTGCATAGATGTATTTATTGTTGTTCTTACAATTGATATTATTCCAACAGCTGCAGTTGCTATCTCTCCACCATATACTCCAGCACTTCTATTAGTTGCAACCATAGCCATACCTTGTAAAACTTGATTGTATAATCTTGGACTACCTATTTTAAATACTTCTTTTAAAATTTTAAAGTCTGGTTTCATATTAGTTAATCTTAATTTTAAAACATCTGATTTAATAATACAATTTAAGAATATTAAACTAGATACTCCTGTAGAAATTAGAGTTGCAAATGCTGCTCCACTTATTCCATATCCTAGTCTCATTACAAAGATGTAGTCCAATATAATATTTAGTACTGCTGCATATATATTAATTAACATAGCTTGAATTGGCTGTCCTATAGAACGTAAAAGAGCCACTTGTCCTAAAATAATCTGAAATATTGCACTTGGAATTATATATTTTGTATATTGCTGTGCATCTTCTAAGTTAGCTGAAGTTGCTCCTAAAACCATTAAAAATTCACGATCAAATGTATAAAGTAAAATTATTAGTAAAAAACCAAATAAGAATATCCAATACATAGTAACACCTAAATATTTTTCTGCACTTCTTCTGTTCTTTTCACCAAGCTTAATTCCTACAAGTATTCCAATTCCAGAAAAAAGAAAAGTCAAACCATTTATTAGAACGACATAAGGATAAACTATTGCTATTGCACTCATACCTGTTCTTCCTGCTACTTGACCTATAAAATATCTATCTGTTAAAACGCATAATAAAGAGATAATTGATGCAATTGAAGAGGGAATACTGAATTTCAGAATTGTTAGAACAACGCTGCCATCCTCAAACTCTTTCTCTACCTTACTCATGTCTTTATCTTTTATCTTAGTTTCTTCTTTAGTTTCTTCTTTATTTTTGCTCTCAGTTATATTCAAATCGTACCTACCTTATCCTGTATAAATTTTATCAATCTTTTATTGGATTTACTATCAAGTTACTTATTCACTTTTATTTTCTTCTCAAATATGCAGAATATCTATATTTTACATAGTTCAGTATACATCTTTTATTTGAAAAAATCAATTGACATTTCTTCATTTTTCTAATAAAATATTGT
>CAMTJB010000120.1 GCA_947072715.1 uncultured Fusobacteriaceae bacterium
TTGTAGATGGAGCAGAGAATCAAGTAACTGTAGAATATAAATTAAAAGACGATGTAGTAACCTCTGCAAAATTTAGACATCTTTTCTATAAAGGTGACGATTATTTAAAAAATTCTAGTTTAGAAAAAATGAAAGAGCAATATAATGCACTTTTAAAGTATTCAGTAGGAAAAAATGTAGATGAGGCAATGAAAAAAATGTATACACCTGGTGAAATAGAAATGGCAGGAGCAACAATAAGAGCAACAAAAGTTCGTTCAGCTATAAAAGATGGACTTTTACATGATGTTTATACACCAGCAAAATAATAGATTTTATATGGAATAGGAGCAATTAATTTGCTCCTATTTTTTATTATTTTAAATTAAAGTAATAAATAAAACTTAATTTGATTTAAGATAAAGGATTTGTATGCTTCTTTCTGTAGAATATATTTAATAAAACGTGCTCTAAAGGAGGTTTTTGTGGATTATAAAATAGATAGGAAAATAATTTTTGGAATTTCGGCTTGTATGTTTGGTGCTAAAGTTAGATATAACGGGAAAGGCTGGGATATGTTAGGGGAATTAAAGAGAGAAAAAAATTCATTTATATGGGCTCCAATATGCCCAGAAGTTATGAGTGGGCTTTGTGTTCCTAGAAATCCTATATCTCTTTCAGGTGGAAATGGTTCTGATTTTTGGAAGGGAGAATCAAAAATAAAAGATAGAATGGGAATTAATCGTTCTCAAATGGTAAAAGATGGATGTGAAGAAGCTTTAAGTATATTGCAACGTTCTAATGTTGATGCCTATATTTTTATGGAAGGAAGTCCAACTTGTGGAGTTTATAGAACATCTCTAAAAGGAAAACGTCTTGGAAATCCACCTGGAGTTTTTGGTGCTAGACTTATAGATGATGGATATTTTTTAATTCCTGCTCAAGATTTAGCGAGTCCTATAAAATGGTGGGATTGGAGAAGACGTTTAACTGCTTTTGTTTGGCTTAAGAATTTATCACTGTCTTCTAACAATGATATTTATGAGATGTGGCATATTTTAAAATTTTTATGTCAGGAGCTTGATGAAACTTTTGCTAGAAATATTGGACTTAAATTTGCTTCTTTAAAAAATGAGCTGATTTCAGAAGAGATTGAACAGATTAGAGTAGAAATATTAAATCTTCTTAGAAAACCTACAAATATTGAAGCAATTAGACACTGGTTATGGAAAAATTACTCATATTTAAAAAAACATTGTGATATTGATATTCCAGAAGTCTTAAATGAAGCAGATTTAAGAAGTGGAACTCATATTGCATTGGAACTATTAAAAGTTGAAATAGAATCGAGAAAGCAGCATCTTCTTTTTGGAAGCTCACCTATTATTTACAATTTTTAAATTTAAAATTTTAAAAGTTTAAAAATTTTATAGAAAAAAAGCTGATTAAGTATTAGAAACTTAATCAGCTTTTTTATTGAGAGTAAATAATTAATAGATTAATTAATCTATTTCAGTAATTATCCCATTTTTTATTGTTTTTTGGACATCAATAACCCTTTGGTTATTGCTGCCCTTCCATTTTAAATTTGGATTTTTTTCTCTAATATCAAATTTTCCATCAATAAGAATATCACATTGAGATACAAGTCCTAAAATATTGTTATTTGCTGCTATTTCTTCCCATTTATACCCAGACCAAATCCAAATATCTTTTTCGGAAAAAATTGTTTTGAATTTTTTTATAAAGTTAGTTAAGGGTTCTAAATTATCATGGTAAGTTGGATCACCACCAAGAAGAGATATACCTGATAAACTACTTCTATATTTTTCAAAATAATTTAAGATTTCCTCCTCTGTGTCCTCTGAAAAAGGTTTTCCGAAGTGAGGGTTCCAAGTATCTTTATTAAAACAGCCGTTGCACTTATGAATGCAACCACTTACAAAGAGAGAAACTCTTATTCCTCTTCCATTAATCATATCAGCGTATTTAATACCAGAATAATTCATTTTTAACTCCTTTACATATGTTTAACTCTATTGATTACCTCTTTTTGTCTACCTTTGTTAAATGGTCTAGAATCAGGTTGAGCAAGATAACCACAAACTCTTCTAATTACATTCATTTGAGAAGAATCTGTATTTCCACATTGTGGGCACTCAAACCCTTTAACTGTTGCTTGGAACTCTCCAGCAAAATCACATTGATGACACTTATCTACAGGTTGATTAATTCCCATATAGTGAATTCCAATACTTTGTGCGTATTTAAGTATTCCATGAATTGCCTCAAAATTATTTTTAAGTGATGAAGTTTCAATATAGCTAATATGTCCACCTTTTGCATATTTGTGACCTAAAGCTTCTAGTCTTAATTTATCAAAAGGATCGATATTTATTTTTGAAGATACATGGAAAGAGTTGTCGTAGTAGCCTTTGTCAGTAATTCCTATAATATCACCAAAATCATTTTTATCTATTTGTGCAAATCTATCACAAAGAGATTCTGAAGGTGTTGAATAAAGAGCGAATCCTAAATTGTCTTCTTGTTTAAATTGAGCTACTTTTTCAGACATATATTTTAGAATATTAAAAGTCTTTTCATAAGAAGAGATATCTTGTGAAAAGTCAATTCCATAAAGAAGTTGAGAAACTTCACTAAGTCCAATATAACCTATTGAAACTGTAGCATATCCTTTCCAAATTAAATCTTTTATAGTTTCTTTTCCTTGTTTATTAGCCATAGCTCCATTCATCCAAAGAATTGGTGCAATTTCTGCTGGAGTATTTTCAAGATATTTTGCACGGAATATTGAGTTTTCTCTAGCAAGTAATAATAACTCATCTAGCTCTTTATAGAAGCCAATTTCATCACCTTTGTGCTTTATAGCTATTCTTGGTAAATTAATTGTTGTCGCTCCAATGTTAAATCTACCAGAATAGATTTCATTTTCCTCTTTATTAAACCATGGAGATAAAAAAGCTCTACATCCCATAGGATAAACAACAGTTTCTTTTTCTAACTCTTCTTTTGTTACAAAAAGAATATCAGGATATATAGACGTAGTCATACATTTAAAAGCAAGTTGAGAAATATCCCAGTTAGGATCCTCTGGAGAAAAATTAAGACCGTCGCAAACAGCATAAACTATTTTTGGAAAAATAGCTGTTTCTTTTTTTATTCCAAATCCTTTCATTCTATTTTTAAATACATATTCCTGAATAAGACGTCCTTCCCAAGAAGTTTCAGTTCCTATACCAATAGTTGTAAAAGGTGTTTGTCCATTTACAGTTGAAAGAGAATTTATTTCATATTCAAGTCCTTGCATAGCTTGTTTTACAGACTCATCAGTAAGATCTGTAGAATAATTAAAGGCTTTTGGATACGTTTCTTTTAATTTTTTATTAGAGTATTCTATGTTATTATTGTTTTCTATAATAGCATCAATATCTTCTTGAGAAAGTTGTTCAATATATTTAAGACCCTTTATAAAATGTTTCTTGAAACTCTTTTTTACATAAGGAACAAGAGCTCTATCTAAATATGGAATTGAGCATCCTCCATAAGTATTCGAAGATACAGAAGCTATTATTTGAACTATATGTCCAACAGCAACATCGATAGAGTTAGGTTCAAACATTTTTGCGTTTCCTATATTACATCCACCTTTTAGCATACTTTCAATATTAACAAGTTCGCAATTAGTTTCTCTAAAAAGCAAATAATCTAAGTCGTGAATGTGAATTGCTCCAGATTCATGGGCTTCTTTTAAATGTTTAGGAAGGATTTTATTTAAATAATAATCTTTAGATGAGATTCCAGCTAAAAGATCTCTTTGAACAGAAATTGTTTTTCCATCTTTATTAGCATTTTCATTTAAAATACTTGTATTTGAAGCATCTACAAGTTCATTTATTTTTCTATAAATATCCTGTTCTTTATTACGTAGGTCACTTTTAATAGCACGATATCCTTGATACGACATAGCAATATCTTTTTCAGATGATGCCATTAATTTTTTTACTACAAGATCTTGTATATCTTCAACATTAAAGATATCACTATTAATGTTTTCAATTTGAGTAGCAATATCCTTGATAAGATTAATATTTGGAATTTTATCATTACTTTTAAACGCTAATTCTAAAGCTCTTTCTATACGGTTTTTATCAAAAGTAGCAATTGAACCATCTCTTTTTATAATTTTTTTCATGTAATTCCTCCCTATTGTTAAAAAAAATAAAATTAATTTAAAACAATATATTGTGTTTCTTTTAAGTATTGTACCCTATATATTGTGAAAATCAAACTATAAATTATATATTATACATTCAAATTTATAATACCTTGTATATATATTTTTGATTCTTAAAAAATTATAAAAAAAAATTTTTTAAAAATAAGAAAGGAAAAGCAAAATAAAAGTAGAATATGATGGTATGTTCAAAAAAAATATTATGGGGTGGTAGAGATGAAAAAAAGCGTTAATAAAAAATCAGGTTTTACGTTAGTTGAATTAGTAGTTGTAGTTGCAATTATTGGTG
>CAMTJB010000121.1 GCA_947072715.1 uncultured Fusobacteriaceae bacterium
TTTGGCTTTAACTTCAAAAGAATTAGCACACATATATGTATGAGCAATTCCTTGTGGGCAACCAACTATAGCAACAAGGTCATAATTTGTATTAGGTTTTAAAACAGGAGCAAAGTCTACTGTAGATTCATTTGAAAAGAGTATAGCAAGAACCTCTTCTATGGAAGTAGATCTTAAAATTTCATTTCTAATTGAATCTTTTAATAAAAGAGCAGATAACTTTGACAGAGCATCAATATGCAAATTATCCATTTGTGAAGGACAAGCAATCATAAAAAAAAGAGTTGATGGATTACCATCTAAGGAATTAAAATCAATACCCTCTTTAATTCTTCCAAAAGCTATACAAGGAGATAATACGGAGTTGCTTTTAGCATGGGGAATGGCAATGCCTTCCTCAAGACCAGTTGAAGATTGAGATTCTCTTGTAAGAATAGCTTTTTTGAATTCAGAGATATCACTTATTTTTTTGTTACTAAAAAGCAAATTAATCAATTCGTCAATAACTTCCTCTTTAGTAGAACCTTCTAGGTCAAGCTTTACTAACTCTTTGGATAACATATTTTTTAACATTATCTACCACCCTTATCAATATTTATATTAAACAGAAAAACATCTATTATATTGTTAGAAAAAAAATAGGTAAATCCTTCTAAAAAAAGAAAAATAGATTACTTATTTTTATAAAAATAGTAACATTTTTATTATTATAAGGTATAATTAGTTAAAAAATAATTATACAATAGGAGTTATTAATGAAAGTAGCGATAATAGGACCTATAGATTCCTGTGAAAGAATAGAAGAAGTAATGAAGAAATATTTTAAAAATTTCAAAACAGAGAAATATCCTGTTAGTAAGATAGAAAATGCATATTTAGAAGCCAAAAAAGCGCAAGAGAAGTGTACTGCTATAATTTTTTCAGGTATAGGTGTTTACACAAAAGTCATGGAAAAAATAGAAGTTAATCTTCCACACATATATATTCCCCACTTAGCAGCAAGTATAATGAAACCATTATGGGAGCTGAAAGAAAAATATCCAAAGTGTAGAAGTATTTCAATTGATTCTATATGTGATAGTGAGGAAGTTTACGATATTTTTGATGAATTAAATCTTGAAGGATTTAATATAAAGATAAAAGGGTACTCTCATGAAGCGGAAGAAGGGGATTATGTAGAGTTTCATAAAAAAATCCAAGTAGAAAATAAAAATAGTGTGGCTATAGTTGGACTTGGGTGGGTTTATGAAGAGTTAAAAAGTAAAGGATATAATGCTATTAGACTTTATCCAATTATAAGTACAATAAGATATTCTATAAATGAATTAATTCATAAGTTAAATGTTAGAGATGCAAAAGAAGCTACAATAGCAGTTCAATTGATAAAAATAAATATGGATATAGAAAGTGATCACTATAGAATAATGGAGACTAAGTCTATAGTTGAGGGGGAGCTAGTTGAATATTTAAAAGAGATTCAAGGTTCAATATTTAACTCATGTTGGGATCAGTATGTTATTTACACTACAACAGGTGCTTTAAGTAATAAAGATAATATATCTTTATTAAGACAGAAAATGAAAGTATTAGAAGGTAAAAAAATAAAATTAGCCATAGGAAATGGTTATAGTAAAACAGCTTATAAAGGGGAAATGAATGCTAGAAAAGCTTTAAAAAAATCTCTTATGGAAAAAGAAAGTTCGATATATGAAGTAAGTGATGAAAAGATAAAAGGTCCTTTACTTTCTTTTGATGAATTAGAGTATGAGTATGTTGTTGATAATGAGGATATTAAAGGATTATCAGAAAAACTAAAAATTAATATTCTTTATTTAAAAAAAATAGAGGCTATTATAAAAAAATATGGAAAAAATCTATTTACAAGCGATGAATTATCAAATTATTTAGGAATAAGTATAAGAAGTGGTAATAGACTCATAAAGAAAATAATTGACGGTGGATGTGGAAAAAGAAAAGAGACTAAAAGTGTAAGTACAGTTGGAAGACCTAAAGAAATTATAGAAATAAATTTATAAAAATCAAATATATTATAAAAACTAAAAATAAGTATATAAATGTATAACAGTATATAAAACTCTTATTAAAGTAGAGAGAACTCTATTTTAATAAGAGTTTT
Organism: uncultured Fusobacteriaceae bacterium; assembly: GCA_947072715.1. Next base: position 2,138 of record CAMTJB010000121.1, read on the forward strand.
TTTATGTTTTTTTTGTAACAAATATTAAAGAATTGAATAAATTGTTCTAAAAAATTATAAAATGGTTGACAAAAAGCAGAAAAAAATTTATTATTAACCTATAAATAAAAGTCACTTTAAAGACATGACTTTAAAAAAGGAGAAAATAATGAAAAAAAAGCTTAACAGTAGTTTTACAAAGATTTTTATCGTTACATTTTTAATAGTAGTAATTACAGAGATGTTCGGAGCAACTAATTTAAAAATAGGAGTTGTTAAGATCGCTTTTTTCCCAATGCTTTATGCAGTTATTATAGGATTACTAATAACTCCAGATTTATTAGGTAAAAAAATAAAAGTTTTAAAGAAATATGTTGGTGAAAAAGAGATAAATATTGCAGGTGAAGTAGTTGGAATAGTTTTAATAATGTTAGGAATAAGATATGGTACTCTAGTAGGACCAAATTTAGATAAAATAATAACAGCTGGATGGGCTTTCTTAGCACAAGAAGTTGGACATATAGTTGCACCATTAATTGCATTACCGATAGCTATTTTTATGGGTATGAATAGAGAAGCAATAGGAGCAGCAACAAGTATAAGTAGAGAACCATCTTTAGGAGTTATATCTGAGCAATATGGAATAAATTCACCAGAAGGAAGCGGAGTTTTAGGAACTTATTTAGTTGGAACAGTTTTAGGAACAATATTCTTTGGAATTTTAGGTTCAGTTTCAATATTTAGTGGACTACACCCTTATGCACTTGCAATGGCATGTGGAGTTGGAAGTGGAAGTATGACAACAGCAGCAGCATCTTCTCTTGCAGCAGTGGTTGATCCTTCAATGGCAGATACAGTTCTTGCATATGCAGCAACAAGTAATATGCTTTCAGGAATTACAGGAGTTAACTTTTTAATATTTGTAACATTACCTTTATCAAATGTTATTTATAAAAAATTAGTAGCTATAAGAGATGGAAAAAAACAATAAATAACTATATAAGGTAGGGGGATAAAAAATGGCAAAATTAGATATAAAAAAATTAAGTTATCAATTAATAGTTATGCTTCTTGTAGGTGTAATGATATTAGTGGGACAAAGAATAGAATTAGGAATTTCAATAGTAAAAGCATTTCCAGGAATGTTAATGTTAGTTGGAGCAGCTATGAGTGCAATGATAGTTAAGGATCTATTTCCAAAATCGATATTTCCAGCTTTTGGATGGTCAACAATAATAGGATTATTATTAAGTATGCCTTATAGTCCAACATCAAAAGCGTTTTTATCAAATGTAGGAAATATAAATTTTATGGCTATAACAACACCTCTTCTAGCTTTTGCAGGAATATCTGTTGGAAATAAGATTCAAGAGTTAAAAGCTATGTCATGGAGAATAGTTGTAATATCTGTAATAGTGTTTACTGGAATATTCTTTGCTTGTGCTTCAATTGCTCAAGTAGTGCTAAAATTACAAGGAAGAATTTAATTTAATCAAATAATAAATTAATAAAACGTTGAAATAAAATAATCAATTATATAGATAAATAAAGAAGTAATCACTAATAAACCAAAAACAAATAATATATAAACAGAAAAAGGATGGTTAAAAATGACTAGAGAGCAATTAAAAGAAAGAGTAATCAACGCAATAGATGAAAATAGAGAGAGCATAATCAACGCAGGAAGAGAGATATATAAGACTCCAGAGTTAGGATTTAAAGAGTTTAAAACAACAGAGCAAGCAGCTAATTTTTTAAAGAACTTAGGACTAGAAGTAGAGTCTAATATTGCTGTAACTGGATGTAAATCAGTTATAGATTCAGGAAAGAAAGGTCCAAATATCTCTATATTAGGAGAATTAGATTCTGTTTCTTGTGCAGATCACTGTGATGCTGCGGAAAATGGGGCAGTTCATGCATGTGGACATAATATTCAAGTAGCAGGAATGTTAGGAGCAGCTTTAGGACTTGTAAAGAGTGGAGTTATGCCAGAACTTAATGGAAAAGTAACTATAATGGGAACACCTTCAGAAGAATTTATCGAGCTTGAATATAGAGCTTCTTTAAGAGAAAAAGGATTATTAAAATATTTTGGTGGAAAGCAAGAGCTTATTTATAAAGGATATTTTGATGATATAGATATGTCTGTAATGTTTCATTCTCTAGACATGGGAGGGAAATCAGCATTAGTAGGACCAGTAAGTAACGGATTTATAGGTAAAAAAGTTACATTTATAGGTAAAGAAGCTCATGCAGGATCAGCTCCACATGAAGGGATAAATGCTTTAAATGCTGCTATGTTAGCAATTAATAATGTTCATGCACAGAGAGAGACATTTAAAGATACTGACAGAGTAAGAGTTCATCCAATAATTACAAAAGGTGGAGATATAGTAA
>CAMTJB010000122.1 GCA_947072715.1 uncultured Fusobacteriaceae bacterium
TTTTATAAAATTTGGTTCTTCTACACTAAAATTTGAAAATTCAACTAATTTTGTAGGATTAGTATTTATTTTCTCTTTTTTTAAAAGAAATTTAAAAAATAATCTTATTGTAGAAAGTTTTCTATTTAAGGATCTTTTAGTTAAAGATTTGTTGTATTCTAGCCCTATAAATCTTTTCACTGTAAATCTATTTATATCCTTTAAAGATTCTATTGGTTCAATCACAGTTACAAACTCTATAAATTGTTTCATATCACTTTTTATAGAGTTTATACTGTTTATACTCCTCTGATCTCCAAACTCTAAATAGTATAAAAATTCTTTTAAATCATTTTCTAAATTTACCATACTATATTATCTCCTATAACAGGTAAGATTTCTCTTTTAACTCTTCCTGTAAATACTTTAAAGCTATTTCTGAAATCATATTGTATTTTAATTTTTTATCTCTAACTCTCTCTTCTAGACTTCTTATTATACCAAAATTAGGTCCCATAGGTTGAAAATTCTTTTTTTCCTCTGTTATATATTTTATTATAGATCCAATAGAACTTCTATCATCTAAAATTAAAGGCTCTTTTCCTTCAAATTTAGCATATATATTAAGGGCTGCAACTAGACCTGTAGCCATAGCACATACATAACCTTCACTTCCTGTTATTTGACCAGCGAAGAATATATTTTCATTTCCTTTCATATTAAGTTCTTTATTTAAAACTCTTGTAGAATCTATAAACGTATTTCTATGCATAACACCATATCTTACAAACTCAGCATTTTCAAGACCTGGAATCATTGAAAAAACTCTTTTTTGCTCTCCAAATTTCAGATTAGTTTGGAAACCTACTAAATTATATAATTTCCCCTCTTTATCATCTTGTCTCAACTGAACAACTGCATGATCCCATCTATCTGTTTTTGGATTTGTTAATCCTTTAGGTTTTAATGGACCAAACAATAAAGTTTTTTCTCCACGTTGCGCAATTCTTTCTACAGGCATACATGCTTCAAATAACTTTTCCTCTTCAAATTGCTTTAATGGTGCTCTTTCTGCAGTTATTAAAGCATTATAAAATCTTTTGTATTCCTCTTCATTCATTGGACAGTTGATATATTCTCCATCACCTTTATCATATCTAGATTGATAATAAACTTTATCTTGATCTATTGATTCTAAAGTCACTATAGGAGCTGCTGCATCATAAAAATAAAGATATTCACTGTTAGTTAATTTTGCAATCTCTTTTGATAAACTTTCTGAAGTTAATGGTCCAGAAGCTATTAATACAATTTTATCCTTTGGTATCTCTTTTAACTCTTCTCTTATAATCTCTATATTTTCATTCTCTTCTAAAGCTTTTGTTATAGTTTCTGAGAATCCTTCTCTATCTACAGCTAAAGCTTGCCCTGCAGGTACTTTATGAGCATCTGCAATCTCAACAAGTTTAGACCCTAGTCTTCTTAATTCCTCTTTCATTAACCCAGAAGCGTTCCCTAAATGGTCTCCTCCTAGAGAATTACTACATACTAACTCTCCTAATTTATCAGTTTTATGAGCTTCTGTAGATACTTGTGGTCTCATTTCATAAAGCTTAACTTTTATACCTCTTTTTGCTAATTGAAAAGCCGCTTCACTTCCTGCTAACCCTCCACCAATTATTATAACTTCTCTATTCATTTATACCTTTCCTTTCTTATTAAATATTCTATTTTTAATTATTAAGTTGCTTTTTCCGTAGTTTTTTTAGTTGTTTTCTTAGCTGTTTTTTTCTCTACTTTCTTTTCAGCAACTTTTTTTTCTACATCTTTCTTTGCCACTGTTTTTTTGGCTACTGTTTTTTTCTCTGTTGCCTTTTTTTCAGTTGTAGCTTTTTCTACTGTTACTTTCTTTTTAGCTGTAGTCTTTTTCTTTTTATCTACATCTTCATCTTTTTCTTCTATTATTCTGTTGTTTTTATCTAATTTTTTTATATTGTTACATTTTGGATACCCTGTGCAACTTAAAAATTTACCCCATCTACCTCTGTTAACTTTAAATGGTTTTCCACATTTTTCACAAGATCCTGCCATACTTAAAATAGCATTCTCTTCATCTTTTATCTTTTTAAGTTCCTCTGCAAAACAATACTTTCCATCTTCAATTTTAATAGTTTCTTCTATTAACATCTTTTTTATAGAACCTGGAAGAGATATTCTAATCTCATCCTCTTTAAAATTTTCACTTTCAAGGTAGCTTCCAAAACGTCCTACTTTCAGTAAACATTTTGCACCAGTTTCTGTAACAACATCTGTTGGAACTCCAATTTTACCTTTTTCTCTCTCTTCTACTTGTTCTTTTACAAATATTTTTCCTGACTCGATATCTTCTTTTGGAATATTTATTCCTCTAAGATTAACATTTTCTTTACACCCTTCAGCTTCACATGTAAGATATTTACCAAAAATACCTGTTTTCATAAGCATAAAGTTATCAGAACATTTGCATTTTACATCACTTGTCACTAATCTTTCTTTTATCTCTCTTATTTTCTCGCTATATTTTTCAATATTTTGCTCTAGCTCAGAATAAAACTCTTTCAATACATCTGTCCACACTAAGTTTCCTTCAGCTATTTCATCAAGTTCAGCCTCAAAGTGAGCTGTAAATTTTATGTTCATAATTCTTTTGAAGTTTTTCTCTAATTCATTTTTTATTTCATATCCCAATTCAGTAGGAATAAAACTTTTTCCTTCTATACTTACATACTCTCTCTTTTTTAAAGTTTCAACAATAGAGGCATAAGTAGACGGTCTTCCAATTCCTTCTTGTTCTAATCTTTTTACTAAAGAAGATTCTGTTAATCTTGAAGGAGCCTTTGTCCACTCCTCTTTAATATCCATTCTATCAAGAATTTTCTCATCTCCAACTTTTATCTCTGGGAAATCCCCCATTGACAATTCATCATCCTCTTTAAATATTTTATAATAACCATCAAAAAGTACTTTATGTACACTTCCTCTAAAGTCAAATTTATCATAAGAAACAACTATTTCAAATTGCTCATATCTCATGTTTGCCATTTGCGATATTAAGAATCTATCCCATATAAGCTTATATAGCTTATATTGATCATTATCCAAGTATTTCTTTATACTATCAGGTTCATAGTTAATTTCTGTTGGTCTGATAGCCTCATGTGCATCCTGAATCTTTTTATCTTTAGCATCTTTTTTAATCTCTCTTGGTTCACCTATGTAGTTTTCACCAAATTTATTTACAATATACTTTTTAGTCATCTCCACAGCATCATTAGATACTCTTAGGGAATCTGTTCTCATATATGTAATTAAACCTTTTTGCTCACCATGAATTTCTAATCCCTCATATAAACCTTGAGCTACTCTCATTGTTTTTGAAGCAGAGAATCCTAAATATGAAGATGATAATTGCTGTAATGTACTTGTTTTTAAAGGATTAGGTGGAGTTTTTTTTCTACTAGTTACATTTGCTTTAGTAACTTTAAAAATTTCATCTTTTTTTATGGTTCTTAACTCTTCTACTATTGCCTCATCCATTAAAGGATCATGCTTCTTCCCATCTATTCTACTTAAAACTAATTTTAAGTTTTCTTTAAACAATCCATTTACATTCCAATATTTTTCAGGAATAAAAGCTCTTATTTCATCTTCTAAATCGCAAATCATTTTAAGTGCTACAGATTGAACTCTTCCAGCACTTGTTTTTTCTGAAACTGTTGTCCATAGTAATGGAGATATTTTATACCCTACTATTCTATCTAGAATTCTTCTAGCTTGCTGAGCATTTACCATCTTCATATCTAATTTTCTTACATGAGTAAGTGAATCTGTTATTGCAGATTCTGTTATTTCATTAAATTCTATTCTATTTAATTCATTTTCATCTAACTTTAATGTTTTAGCTATATGCCAAGCAATAGCTTCTCCTTCTCTATCCGGATCGGAAGCTAAATATACTTTTTGTGATTTTTTTGCTAAATCTTTTAACGTTGCAACTAACTCTTTCTTATCCTTCACTATTGAATAATTGGGTTTAAAATTCTCTTCTATTTTCACTCCCAATGTTGTCTTAGGTAAATCTCTCACATGACCGTAAGAAGCTACCACACGAAAGGAATCTCCCAATATTTTTTCGATTGTCTTTGCTTTTGCTGGTGACTCCACAATAACTAAGTTCTTTTTCGACAATATTTTCACCTCACAAATCTTTTTTTATTTCTACTTTTTTTTCATATAACATCCACCTAAAGTTGCAACTACTAAACCTTTTATTTCTAAGTCTACTAATGTTGCTAAAACTTCTGATGTTTTTCCTCTAACTTCTATTAAAATTTCATCTAAGGATTTATTAGTATTCAGTGTATCATATACCTCTTTTTCTAATTTTCCTAATTCTAATTTAGTTTTTTTATTTAAAACACTTATCTTTATTCCATACTCTTCTAATATATCCTCTACTTTTAC
>CAMTJB010000123.1 GCA_947072715.1 uncultured Fusobacteriaceae bacterium
ATGTTGCATTTAAAATATTTTCCTCATCTATTTCTAAATGACTAGATACTCCTATCCCAACATAAAAATATTCGTTAATAATATCAAATAAAGCCTCTCTCTTTTTTTCTGTTAATTTTTTAGAGTCATTAATTTGAATTAATTGTTGTAATATTTCACTATTCTCTTTTTTATCTATTTTTTCATGTTTTAACATAGCTGCTGCAGCTACAACAGGCCCAGCCAAAGGTCCTCTTCCTGCTTCATCAACTCCAATCACATCACCATAATTCAAATCAAAATTATATAACTCACTATTTTTTAACATTTCTCACTCTCTTTCTATAGCTCTTTTATCTTTATTTTTAACTTTTCCTTTTTTTCAAAAACAGCATCTAAATCAAAACCGATTTTCTTTGCAACATCTCTCATATCTTGAGGTAGAGGTGCAAAAATATCAAGTTCAACTCCTGTTATAGGTTGATTAAATTTTAGATTATATGCATGTAACATTTGTCTTTTTGCAATATCTTTCTCTCCAGTATTTCCATAAGTTGAGTCACCTAATATTGGATGATTTAAAGATTTCATATGAACTCTAATCTGATGAGTCCTACCTGTTTCAATTTTAACCTTTACTAAAGAAAATCCCTTTACTTCTTGAAGAACTTCATAATTACTTATGGCTATTCTTCCACCTGCATCAACAACTGCCATTTTTTTTCTATCTTTAGGGTGTCTATCTATAAGATTCTCTATTCTTCCCTGTTTTTCTTTAAAATTCCCTTTACAAATACATATATAAGTTTTTTCTAACTCTTTTTCTTTGAACATATCTGAAAGCTTTATATGAGCTTTATCATTTTTAGCCACTATAATTATTCCACTTGTATCTTTATCCAGTCTATGGACAATCCCTGGTCTTATAACACCATTAATCGAAGATAAGTCTTTTATATGAAACATTAAAGCATTTACTAGGGTTCCTTTATAATTTCCATGAGCAGGATGAACTACCATATCTGGTCCTTTATTAATAATTACAATATCTTCGTCTTCATAGATTTTTTCAATAGGTATATCCTCAGGAATAGCTTCAATAGATTCATCTTCTGGAATATTTAAAATTACATCCTCATTTCCCTTTATCTTTATTCCACATTTAGATGCCACAACATTTTTTATTATTACATTCTCATTATCAATAAGTTTTTGTATATAATTTTTAGTTGCCCCTTCTATGCACTCCTGTAAAAAAGCATCTAATCTTTTTCCTTTATCTTCAGGTGTAACATTTATAACAATTACTTCTTTTATATTTTTATCATTTATTGTATTTTTCATAATTTTCCTTTTTATTCAATATAATTAAAAGCAATATAAATTACTTTTAATACTTTTATTGCTCCATTACGTATCCTAGCTCTTTTAAGAACGGCTTTTTCTTTCTCCAGTCATCTTTTACTTTTACCCATAAATTAAGATATATTTTTATTCCTAAAAGTTTTTCTATATCCTTTCTAGCTTCAGTTCCAACCTCTTTTAATAAAGCTCCATTTTTTCCTATTATAATCCCTTTTTGAGAATCTCTTTCAACATAAATATTTATATCAAATTTATCCTTACCTTTTTCTCTTCTATCTACATTAAGAATCTCTATTGCAACTGAGTGTGGAATCTCCTCTCTTGTTTTAATCAGAATTTTTTCCCTTACTATTTCTGTTATCATTCTATATAAAGGCATATCTGTATACATATCGTCTGGATAATATTTTATTCCATCCTCTAAATATGGATCTATTGCTGATAAAAGTCTAGGAATTCCAAAAGAATACTGTCCTGATATCTCAACAACAGCATCAAACTCTCCTAATTTTTCTGCAATTTCTAATTTTTTTTCCTCTATCTCTTCATCTTTTAGTTTATCAATTTTATTTATTACTAATATTTTTGGAGTTTTTCTTGCCTCTCTTACTTTTTCCATAACAAATTGATCTCCAGTACTTATCTCTTGAGAACCATCTAGCATAAATATTATTACATCTACCTCTTTTAGAATTTTAATTGCACTGTTTGTCATGTGCTCTCCCAAAAGATGCTTAGGTTTATGAATTCCAGGTGTATCAATAAATATATACTGATTATCTCCAAAATTTAAAATTCCTTTTATGTTATCTCTTGTTGTTCCTGCTTTATCAGAAACTATTGCAACTTTTTCTGCTACCATCTTGTTTATTAATGTAGATTTACCTACATTGGGTCTACCTACTACTGCTATAAAACCTGCTTTCACTATTAATCATCTCCTATACCTATCTTTATGTACTCTGCTCTTATTTTTTCCAAAGTATCTATTTTATCTAATTTTTCATAATTTTTCTTCTGTTCAACAATTTTTTTTATCTCATTAGGCGACATCTCACCTTTTATCCCTGCCATTTTTGAATATTTTATAAATCTCGCTCTAAAATTTTGTCTAGAAAGGTTTTTAAAAAGATATTCATCCCTTTCTTCCTCTATCTTATCTCTATTTTCTAAAATATATTTTTTTAATAAATTACCATCTTTTTCTTCCAAAAATATTGAAATTCTTCCATTTTTTTTCAAAATATTTATCTCTTTAAATCCTATAATATCTTTAAGTTTAATCCCTAAAAGATCATTAATTTTTACTCCGCTACTCATAAGTAAACTTATCAATAATTTATCCCTAATTCCTTTAGGATTCTCTTCACAATAATCTAAAAGAATATTAATCTCACCATTATTAAAAGTTGTACTAGTCTCCCTTGAAGCTACTTCAAATTTTATCTCTTCTAAAGGGTTTAGTAAAATTATTTCCTTCTTAAAAAGATACTTATATAATCCATTTATAGATATTAATTTTCTTTTAATTGTTCTTTCAGAATAGTTTTCTTTTAATTTTTCTATATACCTCATTATATTAAAACTATTAATGCTTACTATGTTTTCTGGGTAGATGTAGTCTATAAATTCATTAATTTCTTTCTTGTAAACTTCAATTGTGCTTTCAGATATTTTTTTTTCTTTACTTAATGACTCAATATAGGCGTTTATAATCTCTATATTATTTTGCATTTAATAACTCCTTAGCATGTTCCAATACTGATTGAGAAGCATTTTCTCCTGCAAGCATTCTTGCTATCTCTTTTACTCTTGATTCTTTATCTAATTCTACTACTGAACTTACAGTTCTTCCATCTAAAACAAACTTTTCTATATAAAATTGTTGTTCTGATTTTGCAGCAATAGCAGGAGAATGAGTTATACAAATAAGTTGAGAGTTTTCACCTATTTCTCTAAGTTTATCCCCTATTTTTTTTACAGTTTCTCCTCCAACTCCTGAGTCTATTTCATCGAAAAGAATCATTGCTAAGTTGTCAACCTTAGAAAAAATAACTTTTAAAGCTAACATAATTCTACTTATTTCTCCACCAGAAGCTATTTTTACTAATTGTTTGGGTTCTTGTCCTAAATTTGTAGAAATATAAAATTCAGCTAAATCCATTCCTGAACCAGTCATATGTTTTAACTCTTCAAATTTTATCATAAGTTTAGCTTCTTTCATATTTAATAAAAAAAGCTCTTCCTGAAGTTTCTTCTCTATATCTTTAGCTACATTTTTTCTAATCTCAGTTAATTTTTTTGCTTTTTCCATATATTCATTATAAATTCTAGTCTGTTCTTTTATTAATGATTCAACTTCAAAGCCACTTTCATCAAACTCTTTCAATTTCAAATTAATTTTTTCTTTATATTCTAAAATTTCTGAAATTGAGCTTCCATACTTTAATTTTAACTTATTTATTTTATCTAATCTTGTAATAACTACTTCTAGATGATTATTATCAGAATCTATCCCTTCATCTATATCCGATATCACATCAACTATATCTTCAAGTTCATAATAAACCTTTTCCAATCTTTCTGAAATCTCTTCAAATTCACTTCCATATTTAGAAAGTAATTCTATCCCTTTTCTTGAATTATTTATAAAATTAAGAGCATTTATCTCTCCATTCTTTAAAAATATACTTGCATTTTCTATTTTTTCTTTTATCTTTCCAGCATTAAAAAGTTTTTTATACTCATCTTCTAAACTAGTATCTTCATTAAGTTTTGGTGCTATCTCATTTATTTCAAACAGCTGAAATTCATACAATTCCTTTTTATCTGAAATCTCTTTTTTATTACTTTCTATATGTTTTATCTCTTCGGAAATCTTATGATATTTATGATATTTTGATTCAATTTCTTTTTTTAATTCTACTCCATCTGCTCTTAAAAATTTATCTAAAAGCCTTATATGATTAGATTTCTGTAATAACATCTGATGTGAATGCTGTCCAACAATATCAACAAGAGCTGACATTATATCTTTTAGACTACTCATTGGCAC
>CAMTJB010000124.1 GCA_947072715.1 uncultured Fusobacteriaceae bacterium
AATCTATTTATAAAATGAGAAAAGAAAGTTTTATAAAATTTCATAATTTCCATATTAATAATTTTGATTCTAACTCTAGTGGAAATATTCTTAGTATTTTAATTAATGATGTTGATAATATTAGTAGTTCATTATCTCAAATAGGAACGCAACTTATAACTAGTCTTCTAACAATTGTGATTGCATTAGGCATCATGTTTTTTATAAGCCCTGCTCTCTCTATTACACAGCTATTATTATTTCTTTTTACAGGTTTTTATATAAAAAAAATAAATCAAATAAGTCGTTCAAAACTTAGAATTCAACAATCTTTTTTAGGTAAATTAAGTGGGTATACCGAAGAAATTCTACTTGGACAAGTTGAAGTGAAATCATTTTCTTATGAAAATACAGCGATACAAAAATTTAAAAAAATTAATAGAATCTATAAATTAAATGCTATTAAAGCTCAATTTTTAATGGGACTTAATTATCCCTCTATTAATTTTGTTGGAAATATTAGTTATATTATAATAATTATATTTGGATCTTATTTTATTATTAAAGGACAAATTACTCTTGGAGGTCTTTCAAGTTTTATTATTTATTCAAAACTCTTTAATAGACCTATAGCAAATATTTCTGATATTTATAGTGTCATCCAAAGTGTTATCGTTAGTACTGAAAGATTTTTTTCTTTTATTGATCAAAAAGAAGAGGTTATAACATCTACTAAAAATATTGATACAAATACTATTATTGGCAATATATCATTTAAAAATGTTTCTTTTAGCTACGAACAGAATAATTCTGATATTAAAGCAGTAAAAAATACAATTGAAAACCTTAGCTTCGATATCTCGCCTGGGAGTTTGGTTGCTATTGTAGGACCTACAGGTTCTGGAAAAACAACTCTTGTTAATCTTATTATGCGTTTCTATGAAATAAACTCTGGCAGCATAAATTTAGATGGAGTTAATATAAAAGAGTATCCAAAATCAGAATATCGTAAACTTTTTGGTATGGTACTTCAAGATACTTGGATTTTTTCAGGAACAGTTAAAGAAAATATAGCTTATGGAAATCCTCTTGTAACAGATGATATGATTATAGAAGGAGCTAAAAAAGCTTGTGCTCACGATTTTATAGTTAAGCTACCTTTAGGGTACGATACACCGTTATCTGAAGATAATATGCTGCTTTCCTATGGTCAAAAACAACTTTTAACAATTGCTAGAGCTATTGTATCAAACCCCAGATTTTTAATTCTTGATGAAGCTACAAGTGGAATTGACACTAGAACAGAAAAAAAATTACAAGATGCTATGAAAAATATTGTTTCAGGAAGAACAAGTTTTGTTATTGCTCATAGATTATCTACAATAAAAAATGCTGATTTAATAATAGTTGTAAATGATGGTAAAATAATTGAAATGGGAACTCACCAAGAGTTGTTAGAAAAAAATGGTTTTTATTTTTCTATGTATAATAAACAATAAAATGGAGACTATTAAGTCTCCATTTTATTGTTTATTATTTATAATTTTTTATCATCAACATTTAATAACCACTCTTCTATAGAATCTATTATTGAGCTTACACATCCATCTTTAAATGGAGACTTTAATTTAGCAAATTCTACTAAATTCAAAAATGATTTTGTTCCCCCTATATTACATAATTCAACATAATCTTTCCATGCATTTTTTCTATCTATATTCATCTTTTTCCAAAATTGAAGAGCACAAATTTCAGCAAGTGTATAATCTATATAATAGAATGGTACTTCAAATATATGTGCTTGTTGAAACCACCATCCACCTCTTTCTAAGAAATCACATCCTTCATAATTTTTATGTGGAAGATATTCTTTTTCTAAATCTCTCCATACTTTCTTTCTCTCCTTAGGTGTTAATTCTGGTTTTTCATATATCACATGTTGAAATGCATCCACTGTAATTCCATAAGGTATAAACTTAATCGCTCCACCTAAATGAGAATATTTATACTTATCACTATCCTCTTTAAAGAATAACTCCATCCATGGCCAAGTTAAAAACTCCATACTCATAGAGTGAATTTCACAGCTTTCATAAGTTGGTGCATTTAGTTCCGGTATCTCAATCCACCTAGATCTATAAAATTGAAATGCGTGACCTGCTTCATGAGTTATAACATCTATATCTCCTGAAGTTCCATTAAAATTTGAAAATATAAATGGTGATTTATATTTTGAAATATAATCACAATAACCTCCACCTGCTTTTCCTTTTTTATTCTCAAGATCTAAAAGTTCATTTTTCACCATAAAATCAAAAAATTCTTTTGTTTCCATAGAAAGTTCACTGTACATCTTTTGAGCATTTTCAAGTATCCAAGTACTGTTTCCCTTAGGAGTAGGATTTCCTGATTCAAACTCAAATTTTTCATCAAAATACCTTAAAGATTCTAGACCTAACCTCTCCTTTTGCCTTGTATAAAGTTTTGTAGCCACTGGAACAATATAGTTCTTTACTTGTTTTCTGAAATTTTCTACCATAGTAGGATTATAATCACTTCTATTCATTCTTATGTATCCTAGCTCTATAAAGTTATTAAAACCTAATTTTTTTGCTATTTTATCTCTAACTTTTACTAATTTATCAAAAATTTCATCTATTTCTAACTCTTTACTCTGAAAAAAATTATACTTCGCTTCTAAAGCTTCTTTTCTAGTCTCTCTATTTTTGCTTAAAGCAAAAGGTACTAATCCTGATAAATTTCTTTCCTCTCCTTGAAAATCAATTTTTGCTGTAGCGATTACTTTTTGATATTGTGAAGAAAGTCTATTTTCCTCTTGTAAGTCTTCTATCACTAAAGGTGAGAAACTTTTCAATGTGTCTTCTGCTAAAATAAAAAATTGCTTAGTCATTTTCTCTTCTAGCTCAGTTTTAAATTTTGAATTTACTAAAGTTTCATAAAATTTAAAGTCTAACTCCTTATAAAATGGTTCATATTCATCCCAATAATCATTCTCTTTTTCATAAAAACTATCCTCTGTATTAATTGTATATCTAATCATTGCTATAGACTTTAAAGATGAGATGTCACCTCTTATTTCATTAATTTTACTTATATATTTATATTGCTCCTGCATACTATTAGATGATTTTATATTGCTAATCATGTTTTCAAATTCTTCTTTTAACTTTTCATAATTTGGTCTTTCGTATTTAAATTCTGAAAATTTCATCTTTTCCCCCTATATTCTTTATTAATTATTATACTTTAAATTTTAAAAAAAACTACTATTAGATTTATAGTAGTTTCTTCTTTATTCTCTTTTTTTGTATTTATTCTTCTAATTTTTTATTTAATTTTATTTTCTAAACTACTTTTTTTAAACTTTCGCCTCTAAAGCCTACTATAGTTGAACCAGCTTTTACACTTTTTAATACTACTGTATTAGCCCCAACTTTTACATTTTCCTCTAAAGTTATAGGTCCTAAAATTTTTGATCCTGCTCCTATAACAACTCTATCTTTTATAGTTGGATGTCTTTTTCCTTTATCTTTTCCTGTGCCACCTAAAGTTACTTGATGGTACATAATAACGTCATTTCCAATTTCAGCAGTTTCTCCTATTACAACTCCCATACCATGGTCAATAAAAAATCTCTTTCCTATTTTTGCACCTGGATGAATCTCTATTCCTGTAAAAAATCTACCTAATTGAGATAAGGCTCTTGCTAAAAAAAATTGTTTTTTCTCATATAGTTTATGAGCAATTCTATGAAAAATCATTACGTGAATCGTTGGATAAAGTAATAATACTTCTAGAAATGAGTTTGCTGCAGGGTCTAGCTTCATTATATTTTGTATATCTTCTTTTAAATCTTTTATCATATATTCTCCTTAATTAAAAACACCTGTTGAAAGATATTTTTCCCCACCATCTGGTGCAATGACAACTATTTTTTCACCTTTTTTCATATTATTTGCAAGTTTTATAGCTGCGGCTACATTAGCACCTGAAGATATCCCTAAAAACAACCCTTCTTTTTCAAGCAATTCTTTTACCATTCTATATGCTTCTTCACCTGAGATAGGTACAACTTCATCAACAACATTTGAATTATATATCTCTGGAATAAAACCTGCTCCTATACCTTGGATTGCATGAGGTCCAAATTTTCCTGTTGATATAACTGCAGATTCTTTAGGTTCAACTGCAACTACTTTTATATTAGAATTATACTTTTTTAATCTCTTACCTGTACCTGATATAGTTCCACCTGTCCCTACTCCAGCGACAAAAGCTGATATCTCTGGAATATCTTCAATTATTTCCACAGCAGTTGTCTCCTCATGAATTTGAGCATTAAACTGATTGTTAAATTGTTGTGGAACAAAATAGTTTGAATCCTCTTTAGAC
>CAMTJB010000125.1 GCA_947072715.1 uncultured Fusobacteriaceae bacterium
CTCTTCATAAGTTGATTCAACTAAGACTCCATTTTTTCTAATTAAAGGTCTCTGTAATCTATCTGGGTGATTTACAAATTTATACCCAAATTTCCCTTTTACACATAAAAGACCATCGTTAGGAGCTATATTCGCAGGAGAAGCATCAACTATCTCATTATCTTTTACAGAAAAATCAATTTGACACCCTACGCCACAATAAGAGCAAGTTGTTCTTACTATTTTTAAATTTTCACTTGCAAATACTTTCTTAGATTTTGCAGTAAGAGCACCAACAGGACATACACTCACACAATTTCCGCAGCTCACACAAGTTGAATCATTTATCTTTTCAGTTTTTTTAGCTCCAACAACTAGTCTTCCATTTTTTTCTTTCAGTTCAAGATCATTATTGCATTGTAAGTTTGAACATACCGCTATACAGTTTCCGCAGGCAATACATCTATTAGGGTCTATTTGATAAAAGGGATTTGAACTATCTAATTCTATAGCTCTTGGATTTTCTGAATTGCTATACGTTAACTCTTGGTTATTCTTATAAGAATGAATATTATACTCTAAACAATATTTTTTTAATTTACAATCTCCTGATTTTGAACAAATTACACAATCATTCGTATGAGTCGCTACAATATTATTTAAAATTCTAGCCCTTTCCATCATAACTTTTGGACTATGAGTTTTTATTTTCATGTTATCCTCTATGAGAGTCTCACATGCCCTTTTTAACTCTCTGTCTATTTCTACTGCACATATTCCACATTTTTGTTCATTCTCAATTCTATCATCATAACAGAGCGTTGGGACATCTATATTTTGTTCTTTTAAAAATTCAACAATGGTTTTCTTTTTCTCGCTAGAAAATTTCATACCATTGACAATAAGGTTTAACATTTATTCCCCCTAACATTATAAATTTTAATTAGCTGTCTTTTTAATTCTTCCTTCATAGGTATATATAATTGGATCCACTGAATTTATTCTACCTATCAGTGTTATTCCTACCCTATTTGCTATTTCAATAGCAAGATCACTTGCTATACTTCTAGAAGATACTACAGGTATTCTTGAAGTGGCGGCTTTTAAAACCATGTCTACAGATATTCTTCCTGTGGATATAATAAAAGATTCTTCTAAATTTCCCTTTTCTTTAAGTACGGTTCCTATTACCTTATCCACAGCATTATGTCTTCCTATGTCTTCTCTGATATAATTATTTCCTTCTATTCCAATAAGAGCGCAATGCATCCCACCAGTTTTTTTATAAATAACTGCATTTTCTAGTAAAGCAACAAAAGATTTTTTTATTTTTTCTAACTCAAAAAATTTTTCAGTTTTTAAAAAATCACTTTTGAATTTTGTTTCATCAAAAGTAGAGCCACTTCCACAAGATGTTAGAAGAATATTTGGGAAATAAGAATCTTCTTCACTCTCTTCTATTTTCTTATTTAAAATCACTGTTACCTTTTTATTTTCTGAGCAGACTCCAATTCCTAATAGTTCATCTATGTTTTTCATCATGCCTCTAGTATATAAATGACCTAATGCCAAATCCTCTAAATCCAGTGGTGTGCACATAAAAGTAATAATTTTTTGATTGTTAACTATAAGATTTACAGGAGCCTCGCTACAAATATTAGTTTTATTATATTTCATTTTTATTCCCCATTTTAATTTAATATCTATTTTTTATATTTTTCAATAATAAAATCATCGCATTCTACTGTTTCGAAAAGTTTATATCCAAACTCTTCTACATTAGGAAAATATAATGGGTCATTAACAGGTAAAATCTCTACGTGGGGTTTTAATTTTGAAATAAGTAATTCATCCATTTTATAATTTTTTAAGAAGTACTCATAGATACTAAGACCTCCACACACAAAAACAATTTTTCCATTATTTGCATTATCTCTTAAAATTTTATCTATATCTGTATCTCTATCTAATATAATAACATCTCTTGTCTTTCTCATAATCTCAACTGGTACAACTGCTCCAGTTTTTTTACCAAAAAGAGTTACATGTCCCCTAGTTGTTTCTCTATAGTGAGTTAACTCCTCTTTTGAGTGCCAAAGTAATCCGTTACCTACTGGATTTGCATCACCTATTAATCCGTCTTTTCCTAGGCAAACTATCAATTTTAATTGTGCTTTATCCTTCATAATCACTCCTATAATAATATAATTTTCTTCTATTCTAAATAAACTCCATATTAAAATATGGAGTTTATTTAAAATGTATACTTTATTAAATTGCTATCTCATAACTTATTTTTTCGCCATATTCATACCCTTCAACAACTACATCATCAGGTTTAAAATTAAATATTGATGTAAAATTTTCTATCTTGACTTTAGCTCCCTTAAACTCTTCTCTTTTTACTTGGTCTAATAATTTTCCCATGTGTCTATCATATATATGAGCATTATGAATAGACCAGATTATGTCTGCAGGTTTTAGTCCACATTCCATCGCTACTAGTTTATGAAGTACTGCGTATTGATAAACATTGGCAACTAATCCCAATGCTACATCACAACTTCTCTGTCTTACTTCTAAATAAAGTTTATCTCCAATTACACTCCACTGCGTTAAGTGAACACAAGGAGTCAGTGCCATCTTATCTAAATCTTCTGGAACCCAAATCTCCGTCATAATTCTACGACTATTAGGATTCTTTTTTAACTCTCCAACTATATAATGTAATTGACTTTCATAACCAAAAGTTTTTGTTTTAATTTGAGATCCGTAAGCTGGACCTATTGTTCCATCTTCTAATTTCCACTCATCCCAAAACTTACACCCGATTTTATTAAGTTCATCAACATTATTAGATTGCATAATCCAAATCCAATAAATCTCTCTTATTGGTGCTTTATTAGGAGAAAATCTTGTTGTTAACAGATGAGCTTCATCATCTGAATTATCAAGCCTAAATTGATACCCTATATAACTTTTATAGTGAGCTGGAGTTCCATCTGCATATTTTGTTCTTACATTACCTTCACTCCAAATACCATCTTGATCTATCTTTTCCACAATCTCTTTATATATTCTATCAAACCTCGACATACTTAATACACTCTCCATTTTTTAAATTAATTCTTTTTTTCCTCTTTTAACTCTTTTTCTAAAAGATCTAATAATCTGTCTAAATCTTTAGATACAGCAGCAAAACTTTCTGTATTAGACAAGTCTACACCAGCTTTTTTTAGTTGATTCATAGGATGATCATTTCCACCTGATTTTAATAGTTCTAAATATGCTTCTCTCGATTTGTTTCTATCAGCTTCAGAGTATTTTTCATTTGTTATTTTATCATATAAATTAGAAGATGCCGAGAAGCTTGTTGCATACTGATATACATAATATGGTGAATTATAAAAATGTGGTATTCTTGACCAGATTATCTTTTGTAAATCATCAAAAGCTAAATTATTTCCAAAATATTCAGTAAATAATTTAGTCATAAGTGCATCTAAAACTTCTGGAACAACTGGTTTTCCATCTTCAACCATTTTATGTGCTTGATATTCATAGTCAGCAAATAATACCTGAATGTAATAAGTTCCCACAATATTTCCTATTGCTTGCTCTAATAAAGCAATTCTCTCTTTTCTATCCTCTGTTGTTTTTAACATATAATCAAGTAATAACTTCTCATTAAATGTAGATGCTACTTCAGCTACAAATATTGTGTAACTACTTGTTGCATAAGGTTGATTTTTACTAGAATACATACTGTGTAAAGTGTGACCTAATTCATGTGCTAAAGTAAATACCGAATCCATAGTTTTATTATAGTTTAAAAGCATATATGGATGTACATCATATATATTTATTGAGTAAGCTCCACTTCTTTTGTTTTCTGTTTCAAAAACATCTAACCAACCATCACTAATAGCTGTTTTTAAATTTTTACTGTAATCTTCACCTAGAGGTTTTACCGAGTTTAAAACCATATCTTTAGCATCTTCATACTCAAACTCTTTATCATAATCAATAATATTAATTGCATTATCATAATAATGGTACTCTTTTAATCCTAAATATTTTTTTCTCATTTCAACATATCTTTTTAAAGGAGCATTATTCTCTTTTGCTGACTTTAATAAAGAAAGATATATGTCAGGACTGATATTTTTCGGTTCTAGGGCTCTTTCTAATGTTGAACCATAATTTTTTGCCTTAGATGATGCATCTCCTCTTTGAAGAATCCCTCTATATATTGCTCCATAAGTATTTTTATTGGTATTATAAGAGTTGTATAATGCTTCAAATGCTCTCTTTCTATTCTCTTGTATTGTATTTGTTGAAACTATTTTAGAATACGTTCCATTAGTTATAGTTACCTCTTCCCCTTCTTCACCTTTATCATTTAAAAGTTT
>CAMTJB010000126.1 GCA_947072715.1 uncultured Fusobacteriaceae bacterium
AAATAAAAACTTTGATTATTTTTTAATTTTAATGGTTCTTGTGTCATTTCACTTAATTTTTCTTCACCAATATATAATTTATTTTCTTCCAATTTAAGAGGACTCTTTATTTTTATAGAACTATTCTCTAAATTTTTTATTAACCTTTTTACATTTTTATCATTTTTAAGTTTAACAATTCCTTGCTCAGATTCTATATCATAAACTATTTCTTTGTCTATATCTTCTAATAATTTGGGAATTTCTATTCCTGCATTAATTTTAAGAAAATTAAGTAAGAACATATATTGGCTTTCAATTCTTAAAACTGATATAGCTGTTGAAAACAGATTAAAAAAGTCATCATTATACATATATATCCTATTTTCTTTTATATAATTCAATAATTTTCTATCTTGATTTTTAACATTTATACTCTTTTTTTTCTGTGACCAATCTATATAAATTTTAGGATTCATCTCATTTTTATTATAATTTAGAGTCATATATGTATTTTTATAATTATAAAAATACCCTTTTTTTAAATTCAATGAAAATACTCCTAAATTTTCTTTTTTCCCCTTATCTAAAATTTTATCAATCATTCCATTGTCACTGTCAGAGTTTTCTATCTGATTAATAATAATCTTTTTATTAGTGGAAAGTAAAAAATTTCCTCTATGTGGTATCATATAAATTTTGTCAAAGTTAAACCCTTTATCCCTTAATACTTTTAGACTTTCATCATTCAAAACATAATAATCATCTTCTTTATCAAAATATTCTTCATAATCCAATAAAAATTCGTAGTACCAGTGCTTTAAATCTACTATAAAACTAAATTCTTTATTTTCCTTAAATAGTGAATCATAAGTTACTATATAAATGTTTCCAATCTCTTTTTTTATTACATTTATATCTTTTTGTGTAATCTTCGTACCCAGTTCTTTGAGTAAAGGATCTAAATTTTCATATTTTTTTTCACTTATTCCTTCATTTGCATAAATAAAAGATATATTTTCTCCTAAATATCTTCTAGGATTAAGTTTATACACTGATAATCCTAGTAAAATAACAGCTAAAGTTATTACTATTGATACTATATACCAGAATTTTTGCTTCATTATCTCTCCCATATTCTCTCTAACTCTTTTAGAACTAAGGGTAAGTTTTCACCCTTTGCCACTGGAGAACTAACTCTAGCTCTTCTTATATATCCTTCGCTTAAATCGGCAAAGATTTCAACATTATCAAAAATTTCCCCTTGAGCTAAAACTTCTCCTGTTGGTGCAAATATTTTGCTCCCACCCCAGAAAGAGACACCATCTTCTATTCCTACTCTATTAACCATAGCTACAAAAATTCCATTAGTTACTGCTGCACTTAAAGATATAGCTTCCCACTCCGCTTTAATAGTCATCTCTGCCTTTAACCCACGTAACGGACTATTTGTTAGTATAAATACTCTTGTTGCACCATCTTGAGCTAAAATAAAAGATGATGTTTGATGCCAAGCATCTTCACATATTAACATACCAATTTTTCCAAACTTTGTATTAAATGACCTTATGTTATTTCCTGCTTTAAAGTATCTTCCCTCATCAAACATTCCATAAGTTGGTAAATACACTTTTCTATGCGTATGAACTAGTTTCCCATCTTCTAAATAAAAAGCTGAGTTATAAATATAGTTATCCTCACCTAACTCTACTGCTCCGAATATAATAGAAATTTTCTTGCTACACTGCAATAATATCTCTGGAATTTTTTTTATAGCTACATCACTAACTAAATCTTCAAGCATATAACCCGTTAAAGAAAGCTCAGGAAAAACTATTAATTCAGCTTTTTCTTCTACCGCTTTTTCGATAGATCTCATCATTATTTCTAAATTTTTATCAATATCCCCTAAACACGGTTTCATCTGTGCTAAACAAACTTTCATCTCATATACTCCTTATAACTTACTTCAGGTATTTTAAATCCTCTATTGTTGTAATTTTTATATTATCATAACTCCCCTGTATTATGGCTACTTTTTTCCCTAATCTTTCAACTAAAGATGAATCATCTGTTCCACAGTAGTTATTTTTTTTAGCTAATTCATAAGCTTCTTTTAATATTTCACTTCTGAATATTTGAGGTGTTTGTGCTAAAAATAAAGTTTCTCTTACTGGAGTACTCTCTATTTCTAAACTATTTGTACACACTTTTTTTATTGTGTCTTTTGCCTTTACACCTACAACTACTCCTGATAAATCTTTATTTTTTAGAAGGGAAATTAACCCTTCTTCAAAGTATCTCTCTTCTAAAAAAGGTCTTGCTCCATCTTGAACAGCAACTATCCCTTCCTTACATTGAGCAAGTGCATTATATATAGAATCCTGCCTCTCTGCCCCACCACAAACTATTTTTTTTACTTTTTTTGTCTTTAATTCATTGCACTCACACTTTACATTTTCTACATCATATTTACTAGTTACAATTATAATCTCATCTATTAAGTCTGATTTTTCCCCTTGTAAAACTGAATTCAAATAAAGAGATATCCCTTTAAATTTTAAAAATTGTTTTTTTTGATCTAAACCCATTCTTTTTCCTGAGCCTGCTGCTGCTATTATTAATGTATAGTAAGGTCTACTTTCTATTTTAAAGTTACTACTGTGCATCCTAGACCACCCTCTCCATGTCCTCCAGTTCTAAAGTCTTTAACATATCTACAACTTCTCAAATAATCTAGTATCCCTTCACGTAAAGCTCCTGTTCCTTTTCCATGTATAACAGATACTTCTGTATAACCACTTAAAATAGCTTTATCTAAATAAGACTCTAACTCGTGTATCCCCTCTTCTACCATTTTTCCCCTTAAATCTATACTATATTTAACAGAACTTCTTGCAGAATGCATACCAGCTTGTACATATACCTTCTTCTTTTCCTCTTCAGACTTTTTCATATCTAATAAAGGTAACTCCATTTTTAATATTCCAGCTTGAATTATAGCTGTTTCTTTTGATTTATTGATTTTTAAAACAGTAGCAAATTGATTTAAAGTTTTTACAAAAACTTTATCTCCCTCTCTAAACTCTAATTTTAGTTCCTTCTTAACTTTTTGAGCTACATTTTGTTTTTTCTCTTCTATTATTGTAGTTCTTAATTGAGTAAGACTCTTCTGAACATCTTTTAGTTCTTCTTTACTTTTATCTTCTTTTTGAATTTTTTCTATAAGACCAGCAGCCTTAGCTTGCATCTCTTGCATCATTTTTTCAGCTTTATCATAAGCTAATTTTAATATATCATTTTTTTCTTTTTCAAGTTGTGCAAGTTTGTGTTCATAATCTAATTTATCTTTTTCTATTAAAGTTTTTAATTTATCCATTTCAACTTTCATAATTTCTAACTCATCAGATTTATCCTTTATATTAAGGATCATTTTTTCAACTTTCTTATTATCATCACTTATATATGATTTTGCTCTTTCTATAATTTCAGGAGATACTCCTAATCTTCTAGCAATAGTTAGAGCGTTACTCTCTCCCGGTATACCAATTAAAAGTTTATATGTTGGAGATAAAGTCTCTACATTAAACTCCATAGATGCTGTCTCTATAAGCTCATCATTGTATCCGTGAGCCTTTACTTCACTATAATGTGTCGTTACTAAAGACTTACACTTCTTGTCTTTTAAATAGTCTATAACAGCCATAGCAAAAGCTGAACCCTCTACCGGATCTGTTCCAGAACCTAATTCATCTAAAAGCACTAAACTATTTTTAGTTACATTATCTAAAATATCTTGAATATTCTTTAAATGACCTGAGAATGATGATAAAGATTGTTCTATACTTTGTTCATCTCCTATGTCAGCATAAACTCCATTAAACATACCAATACTACTTGACTCATCTGCTGGAACAGGTATTCCTGATAATGCCATTAAAGTTATTAAGCCTGCAGTTTTTAAAGCTACAGTCTTTCCTCCAGTATTAGGCCCTGTTATTAATAATGTATTATAATCTTTTCCTATTTCAAAAGTTAAAGGCACAACTTTATCTTTTGCTATAAGTGGATGCCTTGCATTATCTAATTTTAGATATTCTTTTATATTAATTGCTGGAATATTGTTTTTTTTATCTATTGCGAATATAGCCTTTGTATTTAAAAAGTCTAATTCTAATACAGCTTCTCCAACTTTTGCTATATCTTCACCATGCTCTCTTAATACCCCTGCTAATTTAAGAAGAATCCTTCTTATTTCATCCTTCTCTCTAATCTCTAACTCTTTCATCTTATTATTTAAAGATACAATAGCTAAAGGCTCTATAAATACAGTTTGTCCACTTGAGGAC
>CAMTJB010000127.1 GCA_947072715.1 uncultured Fusobacteriaceae bacterium
AAAGGACTATAAAATCTATAGGCATCTAATGGGACTCTAAATCCAGCTTCTTTCGGAGTATATTGCCAAACAATTTGAAAAGTTATTGGATCTATTTCAAGAACTCTTGAATAATCTCTTTTTTTATCTAACTTACCTCTATCTCCATATCCAGCCCAACCTCCATTATCAAATAATAGGATGTTACCAGCACCAGGAAGACCGTTAGGAATCATATGTGTATGGTGTTGACCAATTATCTCACCAATTTCACGCATTTTAGGGTTAGAATTATAATCAGGACCTAACTTCCATACAATTTTACCTGTTTTTTTATCAATAATTCCAGAGATATTTCCATCTCTTCCAGACCATATTATATTATCTGGATGAAATCTTTCATCCCCTTGATCGTACCATTTATTTGGGCCAAGTGTTGACATAGAGTTGATATGCAACCAATCTCCCTGGTTGTTAGGAGTAATATTTCTCATATTTGGATCTTTTCTTATAGCTTTTTTAGCTTCTTCTGAAAATCCCATTTCAAAGAAATGCTCATTTGCTAACCATTGCCATATAATGTTACCTTTTGAATCAACTTCATAAATTATATCATCTAGAAGAGGTTGGCCTGAGATTTCCTTATTTATAACATTTTTATGAGCTAGAATAAGAGTTTTACCTCCTGAAATTTTAGGGTCCATTCCAGGAACGTAGTATCCAACAGAATTTCCCTCTCTTTGATAATCATGATGTTGTCTTGCCATGAAACGACTATTTTCTCCAGGATCATCTATTTTTTCAAAGTTGCTGAATTCCCAAACAACATTTCCATTCCAATCAACTTCCACAAGATCAACCATATCTTGTAAACTATATTTAGGATTTCTAAGTCCTCTATTTCCCATTATGTGACCATTAGGAAGAAGTTTATTAGGTTCACCATATAACCCTTCCCAAAGCTTAACTTCTCTTCCATTCATATCTATCAGGAGAGCACCCTTTCCTAAAAGTTGAAATACGGTATAACCATTCCAAGCTTTTTCAGGATTGTATATTGTTACTCCTGTGGGATAAATTGTGGGATAGGAAAAAATAAGTTTACTTTTAAAAATTCCTACCACAAGTATCAATAATAGTATTGTAACTCCCTTTATTTTGTTCAACATATAAGCCTCTCTTTACTAGTAATTTTTATATTTTTAACACTATATTATTTACTAGATTCTATAGGGTTCTTTGCATCTTTCCAAGCTACAATTCCACCAACATATCTATATACGTTTTTATAACCAAGTTTTACAGCTTGAACAGCACCTGCATGGCTTCTTTCACAGCTTGTATATCCACAGTAAATAATAATAGGTCTATTTTTATCAGGTCCTAGTATAGCTTCTAATTTTTCTTTTCTTATAGGAGATAATTCTTTTGCTTCATTTGGTGACATTTCGAAATTAATAGCCCCCATTATATGTTCTTTTTTAAAGTTACCTTCAGGCATAGTATCTAAAAGTAATATATTCTCATGGTTAGTAATCCACAATTTTACTTGGTCAGTAGATAATATATCGTATTTTCCTTCATAAACACTATTTACAAGTCTTATTGCAGATTTTTCAATCTGATATTCGTTACCATTTTTTGCAGTTCCCACTGATGAGCAACCTGTTGTAATAACTATTAGTGCTAGAACTAATAAAATTTTTTTCATATAATTTCCCCCTTTTTATTACTCAAATAATTTAATTATACAATTTACGAATTTTTTGTTCAATATTTTTCTGAATTTATTATCGTTAAATACTAAAAAATGTAAAAAAAGTTGATTTTTATAGTCATAATATTTATAATTTAAATGTGAAAAATAAAATTTAGGAGGGAGGGATGAAAAAACTTATATTTATATTAGCGTTGGTAATTTCATCAGCAATTTTTGGACATAGTGGAAGAACAGATTCAAGTGGAGGACATAAAGATAAAAATAATAAAAGTGGGTTAGGACCTTATCATTATCATCATGGTTATCCAGCTCATTTACATAAAAATGGAAACTGTCCTTATGAATCAAAGGGAGAATAGGACTTATGAGTGAGAAATGTAATGTGAACTTAGATGTAAGATTAAGAAAAATGTTTGTACCTTCTGAAGAGGATAAAGAATTAAATGGAGTTAAGAAATATTATTATGAAAGTAATCTTATTTTAGCTGAAATAACTTGGAAAAATGGAGAAAAATCAGGTTATAGTAAATATTATTATTCAAATGGTATAGTGGAATCAGAAGGGGATTATAAAGAGAATCTAGAAGACGGAAAATGGTGCTATTACTATGAAAGTGGTCAAGTATTAGCAGAAGTAAATTGGACAAGTGGAAAAAAAGATGGTAAATATAAATCTTATTATCCCGATGGACAGTGTTCAAGTGAATCTAACTGGAAGAATGGGAAAATATTAGGACTATATAAAGCTTATTATTCTGACGGACAACTTCAGGTAGAGGAGAATTGGAAAAATAATAAAAAAGATGGAATTAGTAAATCTTATTATCCCAATGGTCAAATATGCTCAGAGGAGCACTTTGAAAAAGGAAAAAAATATGGATTTTTTAAAGGTTATAGCGAAAATGGAAATCTTCGAAGTGAATCTAATTGGGAAAACAATTTAAAAGATGGATCTTTTAGATATTATAATGAAGATGGATATTTAGTTGCAGAAGAAGAGTGGAGTGAAAATAAAGAACAAGGTATTTGGAGATATTATGATTCTAAAGGACATTTTGAAAGTGAAATAGATATGGAAGATGATAAAAAAAATGGAGTTATAAAACTTTATTATGAAAGTGGAAATATTGAATCAGAAGGGATTTTAAATAACGGTATTCAAGATGGATATTTTAAGTATTTCCATGAAAATGGACAGATAAAATTAGAAGGAATATTCAAGAGTGGTTTCCAAGAAGGAGTATGGAAAGGGTATTACCCAACTGGTCAACTTTATGATGAGACAAATTTTAAAGATGGCAAGAAAAATGGAGTACATAAATATTATTCATGGAAAGGAAAACTTGAGACAGAAATACATTATAAAAATAATAAACAAGATGGAGAAGTTAAATTTTATTATGAGAACGGGCAGCTTAAGTTAGAAGGAGTCTATAAATCAGGAAGAAAAAATGGTGTTTTTAGATCATACAAAGAAAATAGTGAGTTAGAGTATGAAAAAAATTATAAAAATGGAAGAGAAATTTAAATTTCTCTTCCATTTACGTAATTTTTTTCTGAGCTTACTTGACCAGTAATGGAATATTCTTTCCAAACACCATTTTTTCTATCTAATCTATAAGTTCCCTCTCTTAAAAGTTCCCCATTTGAAGAATAATATTTTGCAGGTCCCTCTAATTTTCCATCCATATAATTTGCTTCAGATATTAAAACTCCAATTTCAGAGTAATACTTCCATAGCCCATGAGGTTCCCCAGCCTTATAAGAGCCTTCATAATTTACGTGACCATTATCATAGTACATTTTCCAGTATCCTTCTGCTTGACCTGATTTAGAGTCACCTACAGAGCTTAAATTTCCATTTTCATAATAAGTTTTCCACATACCAGTAGCTTCACCAGATGTATAATATCCTTCTGAATTTATCTGACCATTTTCATAATATTCTTTATGAGGCCCTTCTTCTTTTCCTAGTTTAAAAAATCTTTCTATTTTTAAATTTCCATTAGAATAATATTCTTTCTGTATGCCATTAGGTTTTCCAGCTTTATATAATCCCTCACTTCCTAGTTTTCCATTTTTATGGTACCACTTCCATACTCCTTCAAGTTTCCCATTTTGGTAAGTTTTTTCTTCAGAAATAACTAAACTATTCTCATAATAAGATTTCCAAACCCCATCTTTAACATCTAACTTATAGTTTTCTTCAGTTCTAATTTTTCCATTCTTATAGTAAGTTTTCCAAGAACCATCTTTTTTATTGTTTACATATTTACCTTCTGATTGTAGCATTCCGTTAACATGATAAGTTTTTGATAAGCCTTGTAATTTTCCAGATTTATAATTTTTCTCTTCAGATATTTGACCATTTTGATGATACTGTCTAGCTATTCCTGTAAAAGCTTTACTTTGATTCACTTCATAATAGCTATCATTTCTATTTTGTAATTTATTTGCAGTGGTTTCTCTATTAGTGCAAGCACCGAATGAAATAATGACACATATTATAGATACTAATTTCTTCATTGCGATCTCCTTGTAGAATGAAAACAAATTAAATTCTCACTATTTTATTTTTTATTATTATACTATGTAATTATTTATTAAGATAGCTATTT